>LELG01000268.1 GCA_001045575.1 Candidatus Burkholderia pumila | reverse complement strand
GAAGCTCTCGATATAAGCATTCTCCACGGGCTTGCCAGGCCGAATGAACGACAGCGTGATGCCTGCTTCGTGTAGGCCCATGCGTCCAACACGCTACCAGCGAACTCCGGTCCGTTGTCCACCGTAAAATAGAGGCGGGCCAGCCTCGCCGCATCTCCTTCAGCCGCTCAAGCGCTTGCAGGCAGAAAGCCAGGGCGCGGCTGTATTCGTCACGCTCTTGTCGGGCCTGTATCTGAGCCGCGACTGGTGCCTGCAGGAAAATCAAATGGTCCCAGGAAGCGCGTAGCGACACGGATCCGCTGTGGCTGAACAACCCGCTCAAAAATCGTTCCGGTCTGGTTTGAGGATCTGATGAGCAGCGGCGACGGGGGTCTAGTCTGCGATAGGCATGTCGAACGCACATTTGCGGACAGAACCGTACTGCTTCTTCGAGGCCGCCGGGGGAGTGATACGTGTTGGTTCATGCACGACGGTTCGAACAAGGAAAAGTATCAGAAAACCATCGTCAACCTTTCTGCTCACATCGCAAAAATCCTGAGCGATCTCGACGCGGATACCCGGCGGGAGGCGAATGGCAATATCGCGTGAAGACGCAAATGCGCTTTCCCGGAAGTCCAAGTGTGTTCCTTTGTCCTTCCTTCACAAGCAACGCCGGGGCGGTTGACGACAGACTACAGGCGCTCCGTAACGATACCGCCGCGCGTCTCATCCAGGAACGCGTGAACGTGGTGGAAGCAGTCGGCGTATCGGACACACAGGATGGATGGAAACACGACATGGACGCAGCTTTCGCGATGTGCGACTCGTGCGTGCAACTGCTTGTGGCGGCACCCGAAGGAAATATCCGGCAAGCGCTGGCATTCGACCGGCTCGTCGCCGAACAGGCAAAGAGCGCAGCCGAGAATCGCAAGGCGATCGGGCACCTGCTGAGCAGGGTGGTATAGATTTCACCAATGCTTTTTTTGCAGAAGGGTACGCAAGTCGATGAAAACGATTGCAGGTCGTTCGTTGAAGAGTTGCATCAGCAGAGTAACGACCCGCTCTTCAGGATTCTGCGGAGCGACACCTGGAACCTGCATGCTGAGATCATCAATATCTGCAGACCGACCTCGATGCCTCAGGAAGAGCCTCTGAAGGCGACAATTTACGTGGCGCATCATCAGCGAGACGCCGCTCATGCAGATCGTCTCATAAAAAGGCTGAAGATTCACGGCGCGCGCAAAATCCAGAGTCCCGCGCTGCCTGACCCTGGAAGTTCGCAGTATGACAAAATAATCAGGAATGTGCATCGTGGCTTGCTCGACGCCTCCAACGGTGTGCTTGTCGTATTCAGCGAAGACGACGATTGGCTATACAGCGAGAATGTCACGTGGATCGACAAACAGGCGACCAGACGCAGCCGCAACGCCCGCGTCAATCTCAAGCGTCGCGCTGTCTATGCCGCGTCGCCTAGGGCGAGTGACGGCCCCCCCCCCGGGAGGACTTGATCGGGGAAGACTGGGAGATCATCAGCGCCTGCGATGAGCACACGGCATACTCTGAGCCCGATGTGATCAAGCATTATATATCGACGAGTGGCGTTGTGCAATGGAGTCGTGATGAAACAGCTCAGCGAAGTCAGCCCATATCCTGGCCTCCGGCGTTTCGAGAGGTCGGACGCAAAGTGCTTCTTCGGACGCGATGACAACGTGTTCGCGCTCGTGTCGCGCATCGTGAGCTCTCGCTTCATCGCATTGATCGGCGAATCGGGATGCGGTAAGTCGTCGGTGGTCAGGGCGGGGATGATTCCCTCGTTGAAAACCGAAAAACTCGAGAGCGGAGAGGCGGCGTGGCGCGTGGCGGTCATGCAGCCATCGGCATATCCGATCGAAAGTCTGCGATGTGCGCTGTGGGAGAAGCAGGCGCTTGCCGGGGTGGCGTCGCTCGACGAAATGTTGTTCGTCGCAGACAGTTTGCGCGCGGGTCGGCTTGGGTTGGCGACATCGCGGCACGCTACCTTCCGGAGGATGCAAAGCTTCTTGTCGTCGTAGACCAGTTCGAGGAGCTGTTTCGATTCAGGCAGTAAAGAGCGCCGGCGACGGCTAATGCCGACATAGACGGGGACTTCATCGATCTATTGATGTCCGTGGTGAAACAGGAGGACGTGCCGATCTTCGTGCTCCTGACCATGCGAGCCGAGTATCTGGGTGACTGCTCCACCTACTCGAACCTGGCCTCCGAAATTACCGATGGCTTCTACCTGCTCGGCACGATGACTCGCGAGAACCTCAGAGATGCGATCGTCAAGCCGCCCGCGCCCGATTTGGTCGTAAAGGAGGCGCTTGTTGCGCGGTTGCTCAACGAGCTTCATGGCGCGACTGATCCAGTTCCATCCCTGCAACATTGCATGAGAATGCTATGGGAGCGGCACGGAGAGAAACGGGTTATGACGATTCCGATTATCCGGAAGATGGCTATGTCAGGCTGTCCATCGGTGCGCACGCAGAGGAGGTGTACAAGACGCTAAAAGACGATCAGCCGGTCGCGGAGCATGTTTTCCGGATGATCATAATGGTCAACACACAAAACAAGACCATTCGAAAGCGGGGGAAGCTAGCCAGGATTGTCGAGGCGGGCGAGTGGGACGAAAGCTACGGGCGAGCCGTGATCGACAATTTCAGACGCGAATGAGTCTCCATGCTGACGCCGTTTCCTTCCAGGGAAGCAGAGCTGGGGCCGGACTCATTGATTAATATCACGCACGAGAGTCTAATCCGTCAATGGAAAATGCTAAGTGACTGGGCGGCAAATGACGCTGAACGCAGCAAGCCTCGTTTCTGGATTCGTGACGACTGTCAGGTGTAGTAGCAAAAAACAGTCGAACAACTATCTCACGAGCGGCCTGCGGCTTGCCGAAATGCTGGAGTGGGCGAAGCATCATCCCGATGAGATCAAGCAGGACGAACTCGAGTTTCTCGAACGTTGTCAAGGTAAGAGCACGGACGAGTGGATTGAACAGTACCGGCGTCTGGCGGTGAAGGCCTGAGACTGGAACAAGCACGGACGTGATGCGTCGATATTGCTGTCGGGTAACGGTCTAGAGAAGGCCAGGCGTTGGCTCGTCGAAGGGATGAAAGACGTGCCCGCCATCAATCCGACTTAGCTTCAGCAGGACTTCATCATGGAGAGCGAGAAGCGTCACGACAAGAAAGTCGTCGCCCAGATTCTTGGCGGATTGTGTTCTATTTGTATCGTCGCAGTCGTGGCCGGTTTGCTGTTCGCCAAGCAGAAGAGCGCTGATGCAAATCGCAGCGCAAGCCAGCTCTTCTCCGAATATGCCTATCAGGATCCTGCTCAGTCCATTCGCAATGACGAGTTCGCGATTCGCATGGCACGGTGTCCTACTCGGTCGATCCGACGCCAAAAAGAATAAGCTTCGTTGCAGGGAAGATTGACGGTCTGAGCAGAATTTACGACCTGCAAGTGCTCACAGCCAACGACACGCCCCTATTTGACAAAGTCAAGGATTTTGGTGCTCCCGTGTCGAAGTGCGATGCCGATACGAGGTCATTGTGCTGGGCTAAGGCCGAACGTCCGGAGCAAAACGCCGACAATGCAAACGGTCAGGGCGGATCATACGACTCGCGGGTGCAATTCGAACTGAGAAAGAATCAGATGTCACTGACGCAATTCGATCATCCGATTGCAGCGCAAGGTATTGCACCGAGTTCCGAAGATCGGATCGTGTTTCCCGAGAAGGAAGGCATTTTCGCCCTCTATCGCGTCGGAAAGACGTATGAATACTCGATGCTTTCGATCGCCAATCAATCGGAATTGAAAGGCATGGCCTTCGCGCCAACCAATTTTCCGGGTCGCTATTTTGCAACGCTCGATCCGCAAGGCCGTGTGCGAGTCTATGACGTAGCGGAAGGCCGATTCACCGATATTCCCAAGATCAATGGTCCTTTCTACTCGCTGGCACTCTATGTCGATCCGAACGATGGTTCGATGCTGCCGCGTGCCGTGACCAGGGATAGGGAGAAAACATTCAGTTGGCGTCCATTTGGGTCGCGCGACAAACGAGCTGCCTTCGATCTTAAGGACCTACAGACTTCCGGCGCTGGCGTGGGCTTCGAATTTGGCAGGCGCGGCGAGACGCCGCGCGCGATGGTCGTAGGCAAATCATGGTCGAGCGACGGATGCTGCGAAGCGCGTCGTGTCGACGGAATGCTGCTTACCACACCGCAGATGGCGATGCGAAGACGCACAAACACTTCATGGACAATGATTCTGTTTTTGCCGCGCCGAGCAAAATGGGCGTGGTGATCGGAGTCGGGTAATTCCAGGCTGACGTTTTGGCGCCGAGCAAAGCCCAACGAACTTGCCGTACTCGACAAGGTCGACAATCGATCTCGATCGGTCAAGACTCGTGTGTCTCGCGGGATAACCTTCAATCGGTCCGGCAATGTCGTCGCGTCCCTGTGCAGCGATGGAAGAACTATATTAGTCCATTGAACCAATGAAATTGCACTGATCTAAAGGTGCATGGGCAAAATGAATCTGAGTGAAGTCGAGCGCGAAGAACTGCTGTCGATGCAGCGCCGCCGAACGATGGCCGTTGGCCAAGTGAGGCAAGCGCGGTTGATCCTGCTGCTCGACGAAGGGGCCTCGAGCGGGGCGATCATGAACGCACTGCGACGCGATTCGCGTTTCATTACCATATGGCAAACCCGTTTTGCCGGTGAGCGTCTGGCGGGCCTGTACGGCAGGCACCCGGGTCGTGTGCCACGCTGGGATTTGGCGCGGCTTGAAGCGCGAGTGCTCGACTA
>LELG01000267.1 GCA_001045575.1 Candidatus Burkholderia pumila | reverse complement strand
CGACCGGTTGAATCCGCCCAGTACCAGATGTCGGCCTACCGACGGCTGCTGAGCCAGAACGCTCTAACGCAGAGCATGTCGCGTAAGGGCAATTGCCTTGACAACGCCGCAATGGAGAGCTTCTTCGGTACGTTAAAGTCTGAGTGCTTCCGGCTACACCGCTTCCACAGCATCGAACAGTTGCAAGAACAGTTGCAAGCAGAGCTGAACCGCTACATCCACTACAGCACCCAGCCATTGGCCGAGTAGTCTTTAACTGTCCAACTTCGTGGGGTCAGTTCACGCGCCGTCCCTTTTTAACCGCTGCGTATTCACAATTTTCAACAAGAAGACCGCGCTAGAACGAGCAACCTCTTTGATTGCACGATGGTGCTAAAGAATCTCATCAAGGCGCGCCGTGGCCATGCCGACGCACTCACCGACGATACGCAATTCGCCGCAAGCAGTCTTCTGCCAGGCTTCGAGGCGCTGTCCACAGTCGTGCTCGTGCTCGATACGCGCAACTTCCGCATTGCATACGCGAATCCTTCGGCCGAGCAGATGCTGGAGATGTCGCACAAGCAGTTGACGCAGATGAACTGGCCGGACCTGTTTGCAAATGCGGAGGAACTGGCGAGCACGGTGGCATCGATTGCGGAGAACCGCTTCAACGCCACGCGGCTCGATGCCCAACTGCAACGCCCGGGCCGCGAGCAAGTTCAAGTGCATGCGATCGTCGCGTATCTGGAAGCGGCGAACGGTTACACGTGATGTTCGAGCTCTTCGAGAACGAGCGCCACTTGCGCACGGACCGCGAAGAGCGCATCCACGATTTAACCGCGGTCAACAAGCAGTTGATCCGCAACCTCGCGCACGAAATCAAGAATCCGCTGGGCGGTATTCGCGGCGCGGCGCAATTGCTCGAATTCGAACTCGGCGAGTGCGACGAGTTGCGCGAGTACACGCAGGTCATCATCAAGGAATCCGACCGTTTGCAGACGCTGGTCGATCGCTTGCTGGAGCCGCACCGGTATCCGCATATCGTCGGCGATGTGAACATCCACGAAGTCTGCGAACGCGTGCGTGCGGTGATTCTCGCGGAGTTTCCGCGCGGCCTCACCATCGAACGCGACTACGACGTCAGCGTGCCCGACCTGCGCGGCGACAAGGAGCAGTTGATTCAGGCACTGCTGAACATCGTGCGTAACGCGGCAGCGCTGAAGGAACGCATCTCGGCAGGCGATGCGAAGATCGAACTGCGCACGCGTATCGCGCGCAAGGTGATGATCGGCAAGCACCTGCACAAACTGGCATTGAACTTGCCTATACTATAACTGACAACGGGCCTGGCATTCCGGCGGAGATACGCGATCGCATCTTTTTTCCGCTGGTGTCGGGCCGTGAAGATGGCAGCGGTCTGGGTCTCACGCTCGCGCAGTCGTTCGTGCATCAGCACGATGGATTGATCGAAGTGGAAAGCAAGCCGGGCTGCACGGAGTTCGCCATTCTTTTGCCGTTCGAGGCTTATACGGGGAAGTGACTCCATGACTCGATGACGACATGCATCGCCGTCAACATGAAACATGACTGCGCCCGCCTCACGCTTTGAAGCCTGACCGTTTCGACGGGCTCACACCCTGTGAACACACGAAGACTTCTCGCCGAACGATATGAGGCCGATTTGGATAGTAGACGACGACCAATCCATCCGCTGGGTGTTGGAAAAGGCGCTCGCACGAGAGAACTTCACGACGCGCAGCTTCTCCGGCGTCCGCGATGCGCTCGCCGCCCTGGAGCAGGAAAGCCCGCAGGTGCTGGTGTCCGACATCCGCATGCCGGGCGGCTCTGGCCTCGAACTCCTGCAAACCGTGCGTGATCGCCAGCCGGGGCTGCCGCTCATCATCATGACGGCGTTCTCGGATCTCGACAGCGCGGTGGCTGCGTTTCAGGGCGGCGCGTTCGAATACCTCGCCAAGCCGTTCGATGTCGACAAGGCCGTCGAACTGATCCGCCGCGCCGTGGATGAAAGCATGCGCGGCGAAGCGGCCTACGACGAACGTGTGACCGAAACGCCCGAAATGCTCGGGCAAGCGCCGGCGATGCAGGACATGTTCCGCGCCATCGGCCGTTTGTCGCATTCGGCAGCGACGGTGCTCATCACCGGCGAATCAGGTACCGGAAAGGAGCTTGCCGCGCGCCTTGCACCGACATAGCCCACGTGCGAACGGACCGTTCATCGCGCTGAATACCGCCGCAATTCCGAAGGATATGTTGGAATCCGAACTATTTGGCCACGAACGCGGCGCGTTCACAGGTGCGCAGGCCATGCGTCAGGGCCGTTTCGAACAGGCCGAGAACGGCACGCTGTTCCTCGATGAAATCGGCGACATGCCTTTCGACTTGTAGACGCGTTTGCTGCGCGTGCTGTCGGACGGGCAGTTTTATCGCGTCGGCGGACATAATTCGCTGAAGGGAAGGCGAACGTTCGCGTGATTGCGGCGACGCACCAGAATCTCGGATCGCGCGTGCGGCAAGGTTTGTTCCGCGATGACTTGTATCACCGATTGAATGTGATCCGCCTGCGTTTGTCGGCGTTGCGTGAACGTAGCGAAGATATCCCGCTGCTCGCGCGTCACTTTCTGCAAAAGAGCGCGCGTGATCTCGGCGTCGAGCCAAAACGCGTGTCCGACGATGCCTTGGCGTATCTCGCCTCGCTGCCTTTTCCGGGCAATGTGCGTCAGCTCGAAAACCTTTGCAACTGGCTGACGGTCATGGCGCCGGCGCAGGTCATCGAGCAGAAGGACTTGCCGCCGGATCTGACGTCGTGCACGGAAGTGTCGGCGGAGAGCATCGCCGTGTCGACGGATGGCGCGGCGGTTGCGGCGAGCGCGCCGGCCACGGCAGCGAGCGTGTGGGAAAACGGCTTGCGCACGGAAGTCGCGCGCCTACTGCGCGAGAACGCAGCCGGTGTCATGGATGAACTCGCGCGCCGTTTCGAAGCTGCGGTGATTCGTGAAGCGCTCGACTTCACGCGCGGGCGCAAGGTTGAAGCGGCGGAGCGGTTGGGCATCGGCCGCAATACGATCACGCGCAAGATTCAGGAGTTGCATCTCGACGCGTGATGCGTGTTTGAAGGATCAGCCGATGGTCGCTATCACCGGCGTATGGTCGGATGGCTGATCCCACTTGCGCGGTGCTTTGTCCACTTCGCATGCAGTGCAGAGCGCTGCGAGTTCCGCCGAAAGCAGAATATGGTCGATGCGCAGGCCCATGTTGCGGCGGAACGCCATCATTCGATAATCCCACCACGTATAGATCTTGTTGGCTTGCTCGAACTTGCGGAAGGCATCGGTGAGGCCGAGTTCGATCAGTTGCTGAAAGTGTGCGCGTTCTTCCGGCGACACCAGATTCTGGCCGATCCATGCTTGTGGATCATGCACGTCGCGGTCGTCCGGGGCGATGTTGTAGTCGCCGCACAGCGCGAGCTTCGGATGACGTGCCATGTCTTCACGCAGCCATTCGCGCAGCGCATCGAGCCAGCGCATTTTGTAGGCGAATTTTTCGGTGCCGGGTGCCTGGCCGTTCGGGAAGTACGCTGAGACTATGCGCACGCCGTTGATCGTCGCGGCGATTACGCGCTGTTGCAAGTCCTCGAAGCCCGGAATATTGCGGACGACGTTGATCTCGCCCACTTCGAAATCCGCCGCCGTGCGCACAAGAATGCCGACGCCATTGTACGTTTTCTGTCCCGCGAACCAGCTTTTATAGTCGGCGGCTTCGAGTTCCGCGCGGGGGAATTTCTCGTCGGGCATCTTCAGTTCTTGCAGGCACAGGACGTCGACTTGCGACGTGTCTAGCCAGTCGATGACGTGCTGAAGGCGGACTTTGAGGGAATTGACGTTCCAGGTGGCGATTTTCATGGACGGCGCATACGTTGGAATAGGGGACTCGCGGCAAATCGCGTCGTGCGCGACGGCGCGATTTGCGAGCTGATCCGGGATCATACCGCCATGCAGTCGTTATCTGACTCTCGGCTCTGTATTCTGGTATCTGCTCGCGCCGGAGCTTGTTTGCCTTTATTGGTTCTCGGAGACATTTTGAATGTTGTCTGTGCGTGGTGTGTTTTCGTGCTTTGCACGATGAGACACATGCCACGACCAACCCCCCGAAGACCTACTGCAAAACTGCAACGCAAAAAAGAGAAAATCCAGCGTGACAAGCTGAAGATATTCTTCGGCGCATCGGCGGGCGTTGGCAAAACGTTACGTGATGCTTGAGGCCGAGCGTCGCGCAAGGGACAACACCGACGTCATCATAGGCATAGCAGAAACGCACGGCCGAAAGTAAACGCTAGCGCTCCTGGAAGGCCTGGAAACGCAGGCACCGAAAAGCATCGAACATAAAGGAAGAACCCTAACCGAGTTCGACCTGGACGCTGCGTTAGCGAGAAGACCTTAGCTCATCCTAGTCGATAAACTTGCCCACTCGAACGTCCAGGGCTCGCGCCACACCAAACGCTGGCAGGACGTACAAGAATTGCTGGATGCGGGCATCAACATGTGTACACGCCGGGTGAATATGCAGCACCTGGAAAGCCTGAACGACAGTAGGCCGCATCACCGGCATTCGCGTATGGGAGACCTTGCCCGACCGCCTCTTCGATCTCGCCTATGAAGGCACACTAGTCCATTGAACCAATGAAATTGCACTGATCTAAAGGTGCATGGGCAAAATGAATCTGAGTGGAAGCCGAGCGCGAAGAACTGCTGTTGATGCAGCGCAGCCGAATGATGGCCGTTGGCCAGGTGAGGCGAGCGCGGTTGATCCTGCTGC
>LELG01000266.1 GCA_001045575.1 Candidatus Burkholderia pumila | reverse complement strand
GTCATCACGCGCGGGATATTCAACAGCATCAAAGATCTCGACAAGAAGCTCATGCGCTACATCCGTCAATACAACAAGCAAGCTGTCCCACTGAAGTGGAAGTATTCCGATCCAACTCGACGCATCCGGTGCAATTCATCTGGTTCAATGGAGTAGTGTAATGCGGCCATCGAACCGCTTCGCTACCCAATTCATTGCTGCTCCGTTCGTCTCAAATATGTTTGCGCGACGTTACCGCTCGGTCACATAGAAAGAAGTTGTGAGCTCAGTTACCGATCGGTAACATGTCAAGCATGTTGCAAAAATTCAAGGACACAACTGTGACACGATCATCCGCCGACGAGCCGAAAATCCTGCCCGCCGCAGTGTCCGCACGCCGCGCACGGGCGGCGCGACGGCGGAAGCGCATTTGCTCGATACCACGCAGGAGTTGTTCTACCGCGACGTCATCCGCGCAATCGGCATCGATGTCGTCGTCGAGAGTGCGGGCGTCAACAAGATGAGTTTGTACCGGCTCGTCGGCGCGTACCTGGATCGCATGCACGAGCGCTATCAGCAGCGTTTCGAGACGAGCGTCGCCAGCCATCCGAACGATCCCGCCGCGCAGTTGATGCAAGCGCTCGAAGATTTGGTGAAGCGCGCATCGGCAACCGATTATCGCGGCTGTCCGTTCCTCAATGTGTCGTGCGAATTCGGCGATCCGACGCATCCCGCGCGGGAATCGGCGGCGCGCAACAAGCGATATTTTCTGACGCGCCTTACCAAGATCAGCACGGCAGCAGGCGCGGTGAATCCGCGCGAACTGGCGGATTCGCTCACTTTGCTGGTGGACGGCATTTACGCGACGAGTCAGACTTTCGGCCCCGGCTCCGGCCCGATGCTCACGGCGCCAGGCATTGCCCGAATGCTGATCGACGCCGCGTGCCCGCCGAAACAAACTCAAGAAACCGTATGAATGCAAGCAGTCACCACGATGAAGTGATCGCGGCCACCGAACACTGGCTCACGCGCACGGTGATCGGCCTGAATCTTTGTCCGTTTGCGAAGAGCGTGTATGTGAAGGGACAGATTCGTTATGTGGTGAGTGAGGCGCGTTCGGTGAAAGACGTCGTTGTCGAACTCACCGACGAATTACGCTTGCTCAAAGATAGCAATCCAGAAGAAATTGACACGACGTTGTTCATCACGCCAGACGCCTTAGCCGATTTCACCGAGTACAACGATGCATTGTTCTTCGCCGAACGCCTGCTCGATCAGATCAAGCTCTCAGATGATCTACAAATCGCAAGCTTTCACCCGAATTATCAGTTCGAAGGCACGGAACCGGACGAGATCAGCAACTATACGAATCGCGCACCCTATCCGATTTTTCATCTGCTGCGCGAAGCAAGCATTGATCGTGCAGTCGCTGCTTTTCCGGATGCATCGGATATCTACGAACGCAATATCGAAACGCTCAAACGCCTCGGGCACGATGGCTTCGAGGCGTGGATGAACAAGCCTTAAGTCGTAAAGAAGCGCTCGCGCAGTTCTTCCAGGCCCAGCGTTTCGAGCACATCAGACAGACGCTGCACGGGCCGTCCGTGCGGCAAGTCCTTGAACTGGGCGACGATCAATTCGTGTTCTTCATCGAATGTTCCCAGCCGACGAGTTCCGTCACGGTGACCTGATAGCCGTGCGACTCCAGTTGCAGGCATCGCAGAACATTGGTAATCTGGCTCCTAATTCACGCGTATGAATGGGATGATATTAGATTTCCGTCAACATGTTCTTCGAAAGAGCGTGTCCCTTTTTTGTGTAACACCGACGCCACTTCCGCCTGATAGCACGGCACCACGACGATGTACTTCGCTTTCTTTTGCAGAGCGAAGTGGATGGCGTCGTCCGTTGCGGTATTGCAAGCGTGAAGCGCCATAACGACATCGATCGATTCCGGCAACCGATCCGACGTAATCGATTCGGCCACCGACAGATTCAGAAATGACATGCCTTCAAAGCCGAGCTGCGCAGCCAATTCCTCTGACTTTTTCACCAGTTATTCGCGCGTCTCGATTTCATAGATGTGTGACCGATCACGCAAAGTCTTGAAGAAGAGATCGTAGAGAATGAACCCAAGATAAGAGACTTGCCCGCGCCTTGATCTACAAGCGATACGGCCCTCTGGCGCTCATGCACGTCGGCAAGTAGCGGTTCGATGAACTGATAGACGTGATATACCTGCTTCAGTTTGCGGCGGCTGTCCTGATTCATCTTGCCGTCGCGTGTGAGGATGTGCAGCTCTTTGAGCAGCTCGATCGACTGGCCGGGACGAATCTCGTGTTTGGTCGACGGATCGGGCGCGGGGGACGTCCTGGTCATGATGGAAAACGTGTGGTAAATGAAAAGCGGAGCATGTTCGTCTCGAATGTGCGCTAACCGCTATGTCTACCGTCGCAAAAAGGGAAGTTTACCCAAAAGCGCAAAGACGTTCTCGTTCCGGCCGCCGGTTTGATCGGTGAGCACGAGCGGCAAAGAAGATGGAACAGTTCGTTCATCGTCCGACAAGCGAGACCATTGAAAGAGACGACACATCAGAGCGGCCCGAAGCGGCATGCCTGAGTAGCAAGGCAAAGAGAAACAAGCTGTTAGCGGGTTTGCGCGTCGGCACATATCAACAAACGTCGTCACCTATGCATAGGCTCGTTACGTAACACCTAACGCACAACGCGGCGAATGCGACTCGCAGCGCCATGAGATCTAGAGAGGACGGCAATGGATGCAATCCCGGACAAGAAAGCAGAAAAGCAGTTTCAGGAGATGCTCGCGGCGCTGACCACGATGCCCGCGTGGAGCGAAAAGCAGCAATTCGAACTCGAAATGGCTCGGGAGGTAATCCGTTGAGATGTTGCACCTGGCCGAATCGATGCGCGACGGCTTCACCGATCTCGAATCGTGTCTGACCATGCTGAAGTACGCGAGGGTAATGGACTTCGTGCTCACGACGCTCGCCTCGCGACGTGAAATCGCGCCGTAGACGCTGCGCGTCATCTTCAAGCTCGCGGACCTGAAAGTGGACGAAGCTTATCCCGGTTGACGCGGTTCTCCCTTGAAGCCGGCCCGTCAGACATGACGCGTCGGCTTTATTCTTTTTTGCGCGTCATCAGCCGTTCAGCCGATTTGCGCATGTGACGCTGCATCGCGGCCTGCGCCTGCACCGGATCGCGCGCTTCGAGCGCTTCCAGAATCTCCCGGTGTTCCGCGAGCGCCGCCGCCCACGTCTCTTCTCCCTCGAAATGTCCACGCAAGGTCGATGACAGCGGGCTATGCCGTTCGTTGTAGAGATTGCCGACGGTGCGCGCGAGCACGTCGTTTCCCGACATGTGCGCAATGGCGACGTGGAATGCGCGGTCGGCGCTCATCGGAATCTGGCCGTTGACGACTTCTGCGGCCATAGTCTCGTAGAGCGCGCGCAGCGTTTTGAGCGCTTTCGGCTTGGCGAACGGCGCAACGCTCGCGGCAATCGCGCTTTCGATCACGCTGCGCGCATTCATGATTTCGATCGGGCGGTCGCTCAGTTCCGCTTCCGTGCGCGCGGGTTTCGCCGCCTGACCCGGCACGATGTACACGCTCGAGCCCATCCGGATCTCGACGCGCCCTTCCAGCTCCAACGCGACCAGCGCCTCACGCACCGATGACGGCCGTGGAACGGGCGTCTCAGCGGTTTTTCCGTGCTTGCAAGTGGCTTGACCAGTTTGTTTTATCAATACTAGTGTCTCGTTCAGCTGATTCGCGAACAAAGTCTGTGAAGTTTTTCGAGGATGGAATCGGCTGACGCGGTCCAGACAAACGGTTTGCAGTTTTCGTTGTAGTGGAAGACGAATTGATCGATACGCTTGAGCAGTTGCTTGACCGAGCCAAATGAGCCCTGCGGATCGCCTTGTCGGTAACCAGCGCAAAGAAGCGTTCGACCTGACCTGGTTGAGCCACGAACTGTAAGTGGGGTGAAATACATGTGCCAGCGGGGGCGTGCCGACAGCCACGCCTTGACCTTCGGATGTTTGTGACTGCCATAGTTGTCTACGATGCAGTGCACGTCGAGTTCAGTGGCAACGGCCTTATCGATTTCACGCAGGAACGACAGGAACTCCTGGTGTCGATGATGCGGCTTGCAGGTGGCGAGCACAGCGCCGTTGAACACGTTCAAGGCAGCGAACAGCGTAGTGGTACCGTGATCATGTGTGACACCTTCAACGTAGCCGAAACCCATCGGCAGCATGGCATTCGGCCGCATCGTCTCGATACCCATATGGTGTCCAACGATCCCGACTTTGAGGCCAAGGCGGCCGATTTGATCGGCCTGTATCTAACCCACCATTGCATGCGGCGGTGTTCTGCGTAGACGAGAAAACGGCCATTCAGGCGCTTGATCGCAAAGACCGGATGTTGCCGCTCTGGCCCGGGCGCGCCGAGAGTCATGGTTTCGAATACAAACGCAACGGGACCCTGAGCCTGTTTGCCGCGTTGAATGTCTTTACCGGCGAAGTGCTGGGCAAGACTGCGCCGCACCATACCAGTGCCCAGTTCGTCGCGTTTCTCAGCAAGGTGTTATCGGCACAACCCGCCGGAAAGGGGATTCATGTGACCTGCGACAACGTGAGCAGCCACAAACCGACGCCGTTCAAGCGTTCCTGACTAACCATACGAACGTCTCGATCCAGAGCTAAAGTCGGAAGTGGTGTACGGAGAAGCTGAGGCGGGAAATTGAAGGCGGTGGTGGTTTCAGCTGAGAATCTGATTGTCGAAGTCGGAAACCAGCGAACAACAAAAAAAAACCACCCACCATG
>LELG01000265.1 GCA_001045575.1 Candidatus Burkholderia pumila | reverse complement strand
ATCCCGCAGGCGACGACTGATCTTATGCCCGCTCCAGCACGGGTGTTCGTTCGCGTCGCATTTGAATGACGCGCTGCTCCATCTCATCGGTTGTACGCTTGGAGGTGCGTTGAGGACGTCGAGAACGAACGCTCGGCCAAGGCTCAAGGCCATCAGCACGGTAGCGTTTGAGCCATTTGTAACCGCTCTGGCGACTGATGCCAAAGCGCTGACATAACTCACTGAACGGAATCTCTGCTCGCATGGCCAGAGTTTCTACGAAATCGAGGCGAAGTTGCATGGTGTCTTGGGGGGTGCACGGCATGGTCGTGTCCGAGGCATCAAAGTGCCTCAAAGTGTCAACCATGTGCCCAACCTATAAATATAATAGCCGCAAAGAAAGTTACCCCCCTCCGGGGATCGCTGGGGAGGCGGCTACTGCCTAAAAAGTCCCGAAAGCATAGGCGCTTTGCACGAAAAAAAAAGAACCTCAATAAGGCGACTTATAAATCTCCCGAACGCGCCCATTATTAGCCGGAGGCTTAAGCCCATTAGGCGTGGGATAGACCGCATTAGCCGCCGCCTGCGGCATGTTCAGAATGCGAGCATTCTCTTCGGCTTATCCGGCGCGGCAGCGCGCTTCATCTGTGCCCCGCCGCCGCCCACATACCCATTCTGCTGGGCAAGCAACTTATCGGTAGGCGTAACCCCGGTGCCAGTCTGCGCATTGGTGACAGGCCCATGCTGCCTGCCACGCCCATTGGTCGGCACCCCATAAGGATCGGCATAGGTAGAAGGACTTCCCGAGCAGACTCATCTCAGAAGGCGCGCCACCACCAGCCTGCGTGGGCAGACGACGCCATCACGGCGATACACAAAGGCAGAAGCAGCGAAGGTTCATCAGTATCTCAAAGCGATCCAAAGAACAGCCAAAACCACCCCAGCATATACGAACAGAAATGATGCAAATGTGCATTAAACCGCTGTTCGAAGCAATGCATTGCTTCGCAAACGTGAGGGTTGTAAAGCGGCTTACAATACGCATCAAAGCCGCTCTCAAACAGTATGAAAACAGGATTGGCGAAGCTCCGCCGGCTACCGCCAAAAGTCTTGCCCAAGCGGCCATTCGTGGCGAATCACATGCGTGCATGTACACCCATCGACCATAATCGACTTACGTATGCGCACCTGCAGCGGCGCACCAAACGCGTTCCCCACCAAAAGGTGGACGACAGATGCCGCGAGCCGTCGCATCATGTGGACAGAATACAAACACAAGGCCAGACAACAACGTCTTCCGGAACGCATGCAAGCGCAGGACGCATCGAGCGCACCCTGGGCGTGCAGAAGGCCCGCGAACTTTAAAACAGGAGACGGGCAAGCCCCTGTCTCAGTCCGAACTGGCGCGATGCCTCAGGGTGGATGGCTATCCCGTACCGCAGCCGCACATCAGCCGTATGCAGGAGGCCATCCAGTACCTGCTGCCGGCCATATCGACCATGCTCTATGCCGGCCTGGGACGCCATCAGGTCGAACATCTGACCAGCCTGCGGCGTGCCACCGAACGCATCTGATCGGCCCACAACCACACGGCCAGCCGGGGCATCGACTTCCCTACACTCTTCCAGGACGTACTGACGCTCTTCGACGGTGCCGCAGGCGACTTCAGCGTCCAGCGCATTCAGGATGAACTGATCGGTCAGATAGCCGACCTGCTCGGTGCAGAGTACGACACGCTGACCTTCGAGGGCACGGATTCCGAACAACGCTGGCAGGCGCTCAGCAACGAACCCGAATCACCCACGCCTGCCACCGTCCCCAGGCAACCCACTTCGCCGCCGCAGACAACACCTTCCTCCACGGCATCCAGGCCCAAAGCACCGTCAGCAGTGGCAGGTCCGACCGCAGCCACACCGATGACGCCACCCTCCAGGCCTCACGGTGACCTGCAGGCCACCCGGATACAGGAGCATATCGTCTCGCCTGCCGGTACGACCGAACGGCTGCAATCCATACAGCGCCTGGTTGCCGATCACACCGGCAAGGCGTTGCAGGACTTCGAACGCAATGTCCTGCAGTCGATTCCGGTCCAGGCAGGTGGCCTCTATCCCATCAACGACGTGTGGTATTCGAACCCGCCCTGGACGACGCCGAACGACTCCGCACGCACATCGCGCAGTTTGCCCGGGAGATCGGCGGCGAAGCCGGTGTCGATGAACTGATCGAATCCACCCGGACAGGGCATCGGTTTCCTGTGCCAGCCCCCAGGCACCGTGAACGCAGAACGTGCTCACGCAAGGACGCTGCTGCATGCCCTGAGCGCACCCACTCAGCCACGTCAGGCCGGAGTGAATACGTACATCTCCTTAACGGCAGACCCGTTAAGCCTGCTGCTTGTAGGTTCGCTGACCTGTATGTCCAACAGGGAAACACCCCATCGGCTGAGCGACACCGCCCTGGTGAAGCTGTTTCGTCTCCTGAGTCTGGCGCGTCGCTTCGCGGACATCGAGTCGGGCAACCGATGGCGCGGATGCCCGGAACGGGTTATGAGTCATGTCCGGTCCGCATCCTCTCAACTACGCCGTCATCGCACAGGCACTTCACGATCTGCGCAATGGTCAGTTACGGCACGCCAAGTCGATGGGTTTGACGACGAAGATTTGGACGCACTCAAGCATCCTGCCATGGCAAGCATACTGACCAGCGCCAGCGTCTCATGGTGTAATGTGGTCGTCAATCGTGAGGTGCTGTGTCGCCTATTGCATCAGGTAGATGACGTCAACGGTGAGATTGCCCGGATTAACCGTTTGCTGCGGCTGGGTGTCAGTACGGAACTCATCAGTCGGTTCTTCGGCCTCACGCACCAGAAAATTGCCCTGCGGCGAAGCGTCATCGGCTTGCCAAAGCAACGTAACAACGTAAGGGCCGCCATCCCGTACTGACCGAAGAACAGGATGCCGATCTGTGGCAACGGTGATCCGCCCTCGTAAAAGCGCAGGGGATCTCCCCTGACGACGACACCGGCATGCTTGCCGATCTTGCTGAAGTCACAGGCCTGCCGCTGTCCGTGATCTGGAGCGCGATACGCGGATGGTTTAAGGACTGGTCTGATGACGGCGGGTCAGCGCGATACAGGCGACCCTGTCGCGCTAAACGACCTGTTCGACAGAGCACTGACCTACCTCTGGCTGGCTTTCTCTTCAGCGGCAACCGCCACGACAGCGTCCCGTGTGCACTCCTGCTGGACAGGAAACTAACGCCGCTCGATAACGCCGCTCGAACGCAATGCCTGGCAGGTATTCCGGTTGATGCTGGAGGAGGATTGCATCACTGCGATGCCCACCTATGATCAGCTCGCGCCCTGGCTGGCGTCCATGCCTTGCGCCGGGCGTGCCTCACACGAGACGGTGGTTCGGGCGCTCACCCTGCTGCGGCTGACGCGCTGGCTCAGCCTGGTAAGGCGTCAGCGCGATCCCAGGACCGGCCGTATTCTGGGGTAATCTTATGTCCTGCACGACGAACCTCTGACGCCCTATGAAGCCATCCAGCTCGATGCTGACTACCTGGAGCTCATTAGCCAGTCACTGACACATGCCAGCAGGTCTGTTCAACGCGTCGGCATTACCACCCTGGAGGAATTAACCCGGCATCCGATGCTCAGGGGTCAGGTGCTTCCGAGCCAGCTGGATATTCTGTCGCAGCGGCCGACCGCGCAGGATGGGGACACCACAGCAATTTGTTCACAACCTGTGTAAAATTCCGTGTCCGAAGACGGCATAAATGGCTTTCTTTGTAATCCTAAATACAATAATAAGGATTCGAAACTAAATTATCAAGCCAGAAAAACAACCCACTTCGGAATCCGAAGTCTGATAGTACAGTACCGCGCGAGCCGGTCTGAGTATGCTGCATTTGCCAGACCGCTTCATGGCACTTCAGGCCGGGCAGCAATCGGGCATGCTGGCCGCCTTACAGGCGATCGATGCAGACCTGCATCAGGCCGTGATTGACGAGTGGGATGTCCGCTGTCAGGTCGGTACGATTAAAAATCCGGCGGGGTATTTGTTTGGCATCGTCCAGAAAGCCATGTGCGGTGAATTCCGTGCGTGGGCAGGCGGGAAGGTATCGTCGGGATTGCCGATCAGCACTTCACCGTCCTTCGCGGCATTGTCAGCACCGCCGTTGCCAACCAACCCTGACGTCGAGAAAGAACATCTGTCGCGTATTCGTCAACTGCTTGGCAGGGGTCGACATTCTTGATGCGACAATACGTACCCGCACACCCGGGCGGGCGAATCGACGGGTGTGCCCCGGCTGAATTCCGCGATGTGGCCAGGCCCATTGGATGTGGATGTCTACTGTTTGTGGATGTCTACTGTTGCCTGTACCCTGAGTATAAACACCTGGCCTTCCCGTGACTTCCCGACGGTCACCGGTACCCTACAAAGATCACGTCCAGCAACGTCCACCACTGCCTATGACCTGGGTTTTACCCACAAGTTACGGACCTGAATTAAAGATGCGGAACATGTAGGTGATTTCGTGCAAGACGAGGAAGCCTCGCCAGATGACCGTGGCGCCGGGTGGTGGATCATGAAGGCAATTCCAGGTAACCGCCCAGGGTGGCAATCCACAATCCATTGTATCGCCTGGTGCAGCGACGGCACCGTGTCCGGTGGCCGGGTGGTTCGATGTACTCGGCCAGGACTTGCCATTCGACGCGCTGGAGGATCACCTCACAAGGCAGGTCACCGTCCAGCCGTGCCAGCAACGTAGTGTAGAGGATGCGCCAGGCAATGACCGCGAACAGGGAGGTCGCCCGAACAAAGCACTCGAGCATGCCAAACTGGCAGGCCTCGATACGGCAACCACTTTTGAGTACCCGATGCCAAGTCTCAATTGTCC
>LELG01000264.1 GCA_001045575.1 Candidatus Burkholderia pumila | reverse complement strand
TGACCGACCTCGGCATCGACAGGCCGTGCGAGGTGAGGAGAGAGGGGGCTCCCAACGCATATTGTTTTCCGTCGAGCCTACATCCACGCCTGTCGCACGCGTCTGAAACGAATTGTGCAGACGCTCCCATGCTCATGCGGGCGCTGTTTGTGGCGATGCTGCTCGCACCATCGGCCCATGCACAGACGACGCAAAACGCCCCGCCTCCGGCTCCGAAGCTCTCGAACCAGCAACTCGATTCGCTGACCGCGCCCGCCGCGCTCTATCCCGATGCGTTGCTTGCACAAGTGCTGATGGCATCGATCTATCCGCAGGAAGTCGAGCAGGCGGTGCAGTGGTCGCAGCAGAATAACATCAAGGGCGATAACGCCCTGCGCGGCACCGGCGATGGCAACGCTGCGCGTCAGGACACGCAGCGCGGTCAGGCGAGCCGGCCGGCGTTCCAGAATCCAGCAGCCGAACAGGAGGGGCGCGAACGGCGGCGTGCAGCGCACAAGGACGGCTGCGGGCGGCGGCGGAGGTTTCGGAGGCGGTGGCGGCGGGTTCCATCGCCGTTGATGAAGCTCGCCTGCACCGATGCCCGCCCGTTTCAGGAGCCCGACATGACCCAACTCAAACTGCTCGCCGCATTTTCGTTCGCGCTCACGGCCACGCTCGCCCACGCGCAAGCCGTCGACACCCGATGCCATCGCATCCAACGATGAAGCCGCGCTCGCCAAAGTGCTCGGCAAGGATCACGCGCATTACGTGCCGACCGACAGCATTGACGAACAGGATATTTACGCGTATCTCGGTTCGTGGGCGCAGGGGCATCGCATTGTCGAGGATGGGAAGATGGCGCACGTCGAAACGGGAAGCAGCGGCTTGGACACTGCCGATCCTGCTCGTCAGGGTTGAGCAACGGGTGGCGCTTCGACTTGCCCGCCGCGCGCAATGAAGTGGCGATGCGGCGGATCGGCCGCAACGAGCGTTCGGCGATGCAGGTGGCGCTCGCCTACGTCGATGCGCAGAACGACTATCACAAGCTCATGAACCACTATGCGCAGAAGTTCGTGAGCACGCCCGGCAAGCGCGACGGCCTATACTGGGACACCAAACCCGGGCGGACAACCCGCTCGGCCCGCTCGCGGCGGTGATGCCGAACAAGGCGACGGCATCGGGCGGTTATTACGACTATCACTACCGGATCCTGACAGCGTAGGGTTCGCACGCGCCCGGCGGCGAGGACTGCATGCAGGGCGGCGCGTTGTCGCAAGGCTTTGGGCTGATCGCATGGCCCGCACAGTACGGCGAAACCGGCGTTGTCCCTCATGATCGATCAGGACGGCAAGCGCTCTAGGAGAAAAACCTCGGCGCGAAGACGCCGGCGATGGCGGCATCCATCAAAACGTTCGATCCGGATTCTTCCTGGCAGGCTCTCGCCGTAAGACCGACGCTTCCGCATCAAAACGCCTGACCCCATCGGGCGGTATAATTTCGCCCTTTCCGATGGCGCAAAAGCGCCAATCCACGACGTGCAACGCCATGCCCGCAGGCTTTTTCGCCCGTGCTCAGGCATCGGCCAACAGACTGTCGCGCAAAAAGCCTCACCCCGCTCATCCTCGATCCGACCTGATTCGCCATGACTGCCCAACTCATCGACGGCAACGTCCTCTCCAAGACTCTTCGCGCCGATGTCGCCACGCGCGCCGCCGCCCTCTCCGCCCGCGGACACAAGCCGGGCCTCGCGGTCGTGCTCGTCGGCGACAATCCGGCCAGTGAAGTGTACGTGCGCAACAAGGTCAAGGCGTGCCAGGACAACGGCCTACATTCGGTGATGGACCGCTTCCCTGCGACGCTCGCCGAAAACGAGCTGCTCGCGCACATCGCAAAACTGAACGCGGATCCGTCGATCCACGGCATCCTCGTGCAATTGCCGCTGCCGGCGCATATCGACAGCCACAAGGTCATCGAGGCAATCGCGCCCCAAAAGGATGTCGACGGTGTCCACGTCGCCAACACTGGCGCGTTGATGACCGGCAAGCCGCTGTTCTGCCCCTGCACGCCCTACGGCGTGGTGAAGATGTTCGAAGCGCACAAGATCGACCTGCAAGGCGCGAACGCGGTGGTGATCGGCCGCTCGAGCATCGTCGGCAAGCCGATGGCACTGCTGCTGCTCGAAGCGGGCGCGACCGTCACGATCTGCCACAGCAAGACGCGCGATCTGGCGAAGCATACGCGCGACGCCGATGTGATCGTCACCGCCGTGGGCCGCCGCAATATACTGACCGCCGACATGGTGAAGCCGGGCGCGACCGTGATCGACGCCGGCATGAACCGCAACGACGAAGGCAAGCTCTGCGGCGACGTGGACTTCGCGGGCATGAAGGAAGTGGCGGGCTATATCACGCCGGTGCCGGGCGGCGTCGGCCCGATGACCATCACCATGCTGCTCGTCAACACCATCGAAGCGGCGGAGCGTTCGGCACAACAAGGCTGACGCATCGAAGCGCGGCGCGCTGGAACCCGGCGCGCCGCGTAACATCGCCGCGCGGCGGAATTTGCTACCGCCGCACCACCGAATGCGCAAAATTTCGCGCATTAATCGGCCCCTTAAAAACAATCCATTGGATTTTGTGCCTGCCGCCCCAATAATTGCTGGATAGAACCAGCGCGGGCCGCATTGTCTCATGCCCCGCGTTTCCTCTGATTCGAGAACGGGAGAGCCATGAGCGATACCACGACAGCCAATATGTCCGCCACGTCAGCAACCAACCCGCTGCTCGACTTCTCGGGCTTGCCGCGCTTCGGCGAGATCAAACCCGAACATGTGACGCCTGCGCTCGACGTGCTGCTCGCCGATGCGAAAGCCGCCGTCGACCGTGCCGCCGCGCCCGAAACGCCCACCACCTGGGCGGA
Organism: Candidatus Burkholderia pumila; assembly: GCA_001045575.1. GTDB lineage: Bacteria > Pseudomonadota > Gammaproteobacteria > Burkholderiales > Burkholderiaceae > Caballeronia > Caballeronia pumila. Next base: position 2,077 of record LELG01000264.1, on the reverse strand, counting down.
TATCGTCGAAGCAGTCGAGCGCGAGTCCGAGAAGCTGTCGCGGGCGTGGGGTGTCATCGGCCATCTGAACGCCGTCGCCGATACGCCCGAACTACGTGCCACGCATGCCGAAAACCTGCCGCGCGTCACCGAATTCTCCGCGAGCGTCGGCCAGAATCTGGCACTGTACGAAAAGTACAAGGCCATCGCCGCCAGCGATGCGTTCGCCGGCCTTTCGCCCGAGCGCAAGAAAATTCTGGAAAACTCTCTGCGTGATTTCCGCCTGTCGGGTGCGGAATTGCCCGAAGACCGCAAGCCGCGTTTCGCACAGTTGCAGGAAGAGCAGGCGACGTTCGCCAAGAATTTCTCCGATCACGTGCTCGATTCGACCAACGCGTACGTGTACATCGTTACGCAGAAAAGCGAGCTGAAGGGTTTGCCGGAAGATGTCATCGAAGCGGCACAGCGCGATGGCAAAGAAGGCTGGAAGTTCACGCTGCATTTCCCGTCGTATTTTCCAGTGCTTCAGTATTCGGAGCATCGTCCGATGCGTGAGGCCCTGTACCGCGCTTACGTCACGCGCGCATCTGAACTCGGCGAAATCTACGGCGATGGAAAAGCCGAATGGGACAACACGGCGAATGTCATCGAACAGATGAAGCTGCGCCGCGAAAAAGCGCTGACGCTCGGTTATCAGAATTTCGCGGAAGTCTCGCTCGCGCTGAAGATGGCGGAGTCTCCCGCGCAGGTCATCGCCTTCCTGGAAGATCTGGCGAAGCGCGCCCGTCCGTATGCAGAAAACGACTGGATGGAACTGCGCGCGTTCGCCGCGATCGAACTCGGCATGCCCGAGCTTCAGCCGTGGGACGTCGCGTATGCCGCGGAAAAACTGCGCCAGAAGCGCTACTCGTTCTCCGAGAACGAAGTGAAGCAATACTTCCCGCAAGAAGCCGTGCTGAAGGGTCTGTTCAAAGTCACGGAAACGCTGTTCAACGTCTCGATCCGTCGCGATGAAGCCGCCGTGTGGAACCCGGACGTGCGTTTTTTCCGCGTCGAAAACAAGGACGGCACGCTCATCGCGCAGTTCTATCTCGATCTGTACGCACGCGAAGGCAAGCGCAGCGGCGCGTGGATGGACGACGCCCGCTCGCGCCACAAGCGCACGCAGGGCGACGTGCAAACGCCGGTCGCATATCTCACGTGCAACTTCTCCGCGCCCGTCGGCGGCAAGCCCGCCTGCTTCACGCACGACGAAGTCATTACACTGTTCCATGAGTTCGGGCACGGGCTGCATCACATGCTCACGCGCATCGACGAACTGGGCGTGTCGGGCATCAACGGCGTGGAGTGGGATGCGGTCGAGCTGCCGTCGCAATTCATGGAGAACTTCTGCTGGGAATGGGACGTGCTAACCGATATGTCCGCGCACGTCGACACCGGCGCGCCGCTGCCACGCGAACTGTTCGACAAGATACTCGCCGCGAAGAACTTTCAGAGCGGTCTGGGCACGCTGCGCCAGATCGTCTTTTCGATGTTCGATATGGTGCTGCACACGTCGTACGATCCGTCGAACGCAACGCAGAACGTGGGCGACCTCGCACGCGAGATCAACGAGAAGTTCCACGTGATTCCGCAGGCTTCGTTCTCGCGCTGGCCGAACACCTTCAACCATATTTTCGCGGGCGGCTATGCAGCGGGCTATTACAGCTACAAGTGGGCCGAAGTGCTTTCCGCCGATGCCTACGCCGCCTTCGAAGAAGCCGCGAAGCTGGCGAACGGCTCCGTGCTGAATGCGGAAACTGGCACGCGGTATCGCCGTGAGATCCTCGAAGTCGGCGGCAGCCGCCCGGAGATGGATTCGTTCAAAGCCTTCCGTGGCCGCGAACCGAATATCGAAGCGTTGCTGCGTCATAACGGCATGTCGGGGTAGGCGCTCGCGGCCTAAATCGTTGGCAACCCCGGCCATCGCGCCTGAGCTTTACCCACAGTCCGGTTGTAAACTGGATCGGAGGGTGTTAAGGCGCGTCTGCACAATTCGTTTCAGACGCGTGCGACAGGCGTGGATGTAGGCTCGACGGAAAACAATATGCGTTGGGAG
>LELG01000263.1 GCA_001045575.1 Candidatus Burkholderia pumila | reverse complement strand
CAAGTCGATGCCAATCGTTGTAATCTCCATGATGGGCGCTCCCGCTGTTCGAGTGGTTAACGACACTTCCACTCTGGCACATCGATGCCGTCATAGATGGGAGCGTCCATCCCATCCCATTGCTTACCGTTGGTCGCCACACAGTCGCTCGTTGCTTGTGACTCGATGACGCGGGCAGCGCCGCAGGTTCGAGAGCGGGATGCGTAGAGCCTGGTTCGATCGCAAGGACCGGGATGAACGTCGCCGCTGACGGCTCGACTGTGCTTTTCGCTGCACGAGCTGAGCTTGCCCTCTCATGAGCCTTACACTTGTGAAACTGATTCGCGTTCACCTGAGTCCTGAGTGCGAGCCCGGCGATTGACGCGCCCGGTCGCAAGCACGCCTCAATCAGTCGGCGCTTCCCGTCAGGGTCGTACCTTCGTTTGCCGTTGAAGGCATTCTCGAATGACTCGCAGAGGCAGAAAGTCAAACTCACCATCGCTCATGGTCTGCGTCCGCAATGTAGGTTGCGGACGCAATCGTCGCTCTTAAAAGCCGACGAAGATAGGTGTGCTCGTTTTGAAGCGCGGTCGAAGAAGGATCAGGACGATTCCAGCTTCATCCGTTGGAGTTTGTTGTACAGCGTCTTCGGGCTGATGCCGAGCAGCGTCGCCGCGCGATGCCGCGTGCCGCCGACCGCTTCGAGCGTGGCGCGGATCAGCATGTCTTCCACATCCGCTAGCGCCGTGCCGACCATCACCTGCACGCTGCTGCCGTTCAGCCCGCGTCCGCCGATGCCGCCGTGCTCATCGACACGCCGCGTTTCGATCGTCTCGCCCGACGCGTGATACGCGCGGCGCACGCGCTCGCGCAGTTCGCGCACATTGCCAGGCCACTCATTGCTGATGCACTCGCGCAGAAACGCCGGACTGACGCGCTTCGGCGACCCGCTCGTGACGCCTGCGATGTGATTCTCGCGATTCAGCTCATCGATAAAAACTTCGGCGATCAGCGGCGATATCGTCATCACGCTCGCGCAACGGCGGCAACATGATCGATGACGCCGACAGCCGCTGGAACAGATCTTCGCGCAGCGCTCCGCTCGCCACCGCTTCACGCCCCGGCAGGCGCGATGCCGCGATCAGCCGGAAGTCCGTCATGATTGGATTGCTGCCGCCCACGCGCATGAAGGTCTGCGAATCGAGCGAGCGCAGCAGCGCTTCCTGTTGCGCGGCGGGCAGGGAATCGATCTGATCGAGGAACAGCGTGCCGCCGCCTGCTTGTTCGAGCAGACCTGGTTCGCGGTTCTCCGCTCCCGCATAGGCGTTGCGCCCGTGGCCGAAGAGCACGCTTTCCATCGAACGTTGTGCGCCGTTCACCATTTGATCACGCGTGGCGGAGCAATCGAAGGTGACGAACGGGCCTTTGCGGCGGCGGCTCAGTTCGTGAATGGTGCGCGCGGCGATCTTCTTGCCCGTGCCTGGCTCGCCGAAGATCATAACGGCGGCTTCGGTCGGCGCGGTGTGCTCGATGAGATCGTAGACGTGCTGCATCGCCGGACTGCGGCCGAGCATTTCGCCGAAGTGGCCGAGGCCGCGCAATGTCGTGCGCAACGCCTGCACTTCCTCCGTGAGTTCGTATGGACGCGGAATGCGCGCCAGCAAACTGCGCAAACGCGGAATGTTGACCGGCTTGAGCAAGTAGTCCCAGATACCGTGTCGCAAGCCTTCGATCGCGCTTTCGACCGTCGCATTGCCGGTCATCACGATCACGGGCAGTGCACCGTCCGGCGTATGCGACGGCAGGCTTAGCAAAAGATCGAGACCGCTGCCGTCCGGCAGATTTAGATCGATCAGCACGACGTCGGGAATGAAGCTCGTCAGCACTCCGCGCGCTTCGGCAAGTGTCGTCGCGGTATCGACGGAGAAACCGTCCGCCGTCAGGATCGCGGAAAGACCGGAGAGGCTATTGGGATCGTCTTCTACAATCAGTGCGTGTGGCATGGCAGACACAACTTATGAAATGGAGTGTAATCTGCCGTCGTCGCTGCGCGCGTCGCCTGAGCGGGCGGCGCGTGAAACTCTGGCGCTCGTGGCTTCACGACGACTGCTTCGCGCCTGAAAAGTCGGAGCGTGTCGTTACGCTGCGTGTGTTCTTCGTCCTGCGCAATCGGTTATTGGTTGTTGGTTCTTGATGCGATGTTGCGACTTCAACGTGGCCTGACGTTCAGATCGTTATTCACGGATTGCACGCCGGCACACCGCGCGCCACCAGCGATGCGTTATCGTTCGCGGCCAGGCCCGACAAGGCCGCTGCGTTCGGCCCGTTCGATGCGCTGGCCTGAGCATTCGGATTCAGTGGCGCCGGCGTCGACTTGCAGCCTGCCATCGCTGCCAGCAAAGGCGCGACGAGCAGAGTGACAAACAACGAATGGCTTACGGCGATGGGCATATTTAGCATGTCGATCCTGAAATCCGCGTAATATTTACTTAGCATAAATCGTGCCATAGAGTTGATTTTTCCGATGCATAGCCATGCGGCCGGTTGAATGGCGTGCGTTGACCGACCGTCAAGGCCGATAAGAAGGCCGGAGCCGTTCCTTCGCCGGAGACGCGACGCGTAAGGCTTACGCGCGGCTGCGATATTCGTTCGTGCGGGTATCGATTTCGATCTTGTCGCCGATATTGCAAAACAGCGGCACTTGTAACTCGAAGCCGGTGTTTAGCTTGGCGGTCTTCAGCACCTTGCCCGACGACGTGTCGCCCTTGACGGCCGGTTCCGTGTAGATGATTTCGCGGACCAGCGTGATCGGCAGTTCGACCGAAATGGCCTTCTCGTTGTAGAACACGACTTCGCACGCCATGCCGTCTTCGAGATAGTTGAGCGCGTCGCCCATCATTTCGGTTTCGACTTCGAACTGATTGTAGTCGGCGGCCATGAACACGTACATCGGGTCCGCGAAGTACGAGTACGTCACTTCCTTGCGGTCGAGCACAACAACGTCGAACTTGTCGTCCGCCTTGTAGACAGCTTCCATGCCGGCGTTCGTCAGCAGGTTCTTGAACTTCATCTTGACGACCGCGGCGTTGCGGCCCGACTTGTTGTACTCGGCGCGCTGCACGACCATGGCATCGTTGCCGATCATGACGACGTTGCCGACGCGGAATTCTTGTGCGGTCTTCATAAAATAGGGTCCTGTGTGGCTTGATGCCTGAAACGAACTGATGTGATCAAACGGCGGCTGCTTCGTCTTCAATGATTCAATGCCGCGCCGTGCGAGATGTGCTGTTCTCGATGATGCTTTGCGGTTCCTGCGCAGTTTTCTGGAACAGCACGCATTTTCGGATAACCGCTTTTTTAACTGACTTTTTGCCGGTTTGGCAAGGGCTGGCGTTCAGAGGGAAGCGCGCGCTTCGGCATGCGCGGCGAGGTTTCCCGCCAGATCGCCGATAGCGGCAAGCTCGCCCGCCCACTGCGCCGCGCGCGCCTCAAGTTCTGGTCGATGCGACCAGAATTCCGCCCAGTCAGGCATGCCCGCACCGTTCCACGCGTGCCAGAAGCGATGCATCGCATCGCGGGCGGGCGGCGTTAGAGCGCGCGTGTAGTGATCGAGCGCGGCGTCGAGTTTCGGCAGGTGCGCGTCGTCGGCTTGCGGATAGATGTGCCAGACAAACGGTTTTATCGCCCATTGCGCGCGCACAAAGGAGTCCTCGCCGCGCACGAAATTGATGTCGGCGGCCCAGAGCAATTCGTCGAAACGCGGCTGCTCGACGAAGCCGAGTGCATGCGCCTCCAGCGCGCCGGCTTGCGCTTTCGAACCTGCCGCGAACTTCTGCATGCCGAAGAACCGCGCGACCGCGCCGGAAATGCGCCCCTCCGGCACGAGCAGTACCACGGGTGATGCGCCATCGCGCCATTGCGCGAACAGGGCATCGACGGCGGGATTTTCGTACGCGAACAGCGACACGACCGTTTTCGCGCGATCCGGTTTCTCGATGCCGACGCGCTCGCGCCACCACTGAGCAGCATCGAACTGAAGACGGCGCGCGTCCAGATCGCGTTCCTTGATGACGCCACCCGTCCGCGCGCCGAATCCCGGAAAGAAGAAGCTCTTCGCCAGCGGATAACGCGGATGCGGCGACGGACGCATATGAAAATTCGCAACCCAGTCTTCGCTGCTCAGATATTCGAGGTTGATCCACGCGGGCTTCGGCTCACGACGCACCATCGCCGTAATATAAGTGTGCGGAATTTCGCAAGCGAACGCTTCGATGACGACATCCGCGATCTCCAGCGTTTCGCCCGCATGATCCGGCGCGTGCCAATGTTCGATGACGACGCCTGCCGCTTCCTGCCGCGCGAGCGTGGCATCGACATCGGGACAGAGCGCTTGGAAAACCGTCAGATCGTCGACGAACAGACGCACGCGCCAGCCGTGCTCCGCGCGCAACTGGCGCACGAGCCGCCAGCACACGCCGATATCGCCGAAATTGTCGACGACCGCGCAGAAGATATCGCAGGCGGGTTCGCGGGCGCCGGGAAGCGTTGTCATGGGACGAAGCCGGACAGAGGAATGTTCTAAACTGGCGATTCTAGTGCGACACGCATGTTCGTGTCCGTGGGCCTCGCGTGAAGAGGGATATCGCCTGAGACTTCGGTCTTGGTCCCTCTACCCTCCGCAGGCGGCCCTCTTGTGGGCCGCGCCCTTGTTACCACCAGATTCCGCTCAGTCAGCAGCGGCTTCACTTCCGCTGACAAAGCGGAGTGTTGTTTGCAACGTTCGCCGCCTAGTGTGGTGAACCCGCTAGCTGATACGAGCGAAAGCTCGGTGTGTCATTGTTTTGCCTCACCTGCAGTCTGGTGAGGGAATGAACCTGCTGTACGACCAGCAATAGCTTACGAGGACACGGGTCACTGGCAACGGTGGGGGGTGTGAAGCTCCTCGGACAATGTATTCCCGGACGTATCGGGCGAGCTGTTCCCGCGAGGGGACTGTTCGGAGACTCCCAGCAGCAAGGGATTGAGGA
>LELG01000262.1 GCA_001045575.1 Candidatus Burkholderia pumila | reverse complement strand
CGGAAAGGAGATTCATATGATCTGCGACAACGTGAGCAGCCACAAAACCGACGTCGTTCAAACTTTTCTGGCTAACCATACGAACGTCTCGATGCATTACACCCCCACGCCCACGTATTCGTCATGGCTCAATCAGGTCGAGAACGGGTTTACCCGCATCCAGCGCGACGTCATCACGCGCGGGATATTCAACAGCATCAAAGATCTCGACAAGAAGCTCATGCGCTACATCCGTCAATACAACAAGCAGGCTGTCCCACTGAAGTGGAAGTATTCCGATCCAATTCGACGCATCCAGTGCAATTCATCTGGTTCAGCCGACTAGTATGGCGGGCATGTACATCCCCGCTCGCGCGACTTGAGGCATTGCGTGCATCCAATAACATTACTAAGGGAAACTCCACATGCCGATTGGAATCGTTCGGCTGCCTTATAGCGCCGATGTCTTCGCACAAGTCGCCGCGCATCTCGGCGGATTCGATGGCGAGATCGTGTTCATCGACGAATCTCCGGCCATCGAAAGATTGCGAAATTACGTCTTGCTTGCAAACTGCAGTTTCCTCGCATCAAAAACGGATTCGGCCGATGAACTTGCGGCTCGATGCGCTGCATTGAAACTCGACAACGCCATCTCGTTCACCGACCTGGGGTTGATGCCCGCTGCGCGCGTGCGCGAATCGCTGGACATGCGGGGCCACGGCGTCGAAACGGAGCTGGTATCGGTCGATAAATACTGATGCGCTCGACCCTCGTGACGCACGGCCTGACTTCGGTTGCGATACAGCAGGTCACTGTGGCGCAGTTGGGTCCGCGCTGGCGGAAAGGCGCCTGCCCGTGATCGTCAAGCCTGCGACGCTGACGGGAAGCATCGGCGTGCAGTTCATGGAACGGCTGGACCAGGTCGATGACTACGCCGCACGGCTTTCGGCAAACGCGCTTGCGAAGGGATGCAATCTGGTCATCGAGTCGTATCTGCCTGGCCATGAGTACAGGGTGGAAGAACCTGCTTCTCGACGGCGAAGTCCACATTTACGGCGTCACCGAAAAAGTGACGACGGGTGCGCCCTATTTCGTCAAAACGGGTCATTCGTTTCATGCGAACCACGCGCTGATCGCGCCTTTGCAGCGACAGTTGCCGAGGATCTTCAGGGCGCTCGGCATGACATTGTGCCCATTTCACGTCGAGTTCAAGGCACAGTTCGATGAAATCGATCTCATCGAACTGCATAGCCGCTTCGGCGGCGACCTCATTACCCGGCTCATCGAAATTTCGCTGGGGAACAAGGTATTCCTCGACTATGCGAACTACCTCGGAAGCGGCGTGCGGCCCGTCATCGAGCGTAACGGCTGCGATTCATTTCGTGACGTGCGAGCGAGGGACCATCGAGTCCATCGAACTCGCCGAAACGGCCGGCTTCGACTGGATCGTGGATTACAAGTGCGCCGCCGCGCCGGGCGACCGGGTCGAGCCCGCGGTCGGCTATTACGAGCGTCCGGCCCACTTTATCTACACGGCGCAATCGAGACCGGTCGAGGAACGGCGACGCGGCTACCGCGCCGCGTCGAAGATCGTAGCCGGTGATCCGGCGCGTCCGCACGTTCACCGGGCCCTGATAGTCCGCCTGCCGTGAAGCGTCTTGCGGCTCGCGGCTACACGCGTCGCGGCATCCACACGCGCAGCAGAGAATAAAGCCGGTTGATATCGATCGGCTTCGCGAGGCATTGCTCCTGATCGTCCTTCATCGCCTTCGCGGTGATGGCGATGATCGGGAGCTTCCTGAAGCGCGCGTCCTGACGGATGCGCCGCGTCGCTTCCAGTCCGTCCATGCCGGGCATCATGTCCATCAGCACGATGTCAATATCCGCGTTCCTGTCGAGCGTGTCGATCGCCTCGAACCCGTTGCGGCCAATGTCCACCTTCAGCCCCTGATGCTCCAGCGCGCTCGACAGCGAGAAGATATTGCGGATGTCGCCATCGACCAATAGCACGCGGCGGCCGTCCAGTACGTGGTCGCGCGAGCGGGATACGTGGAGCATGGCCTGACGGTCGGCGCTCAGGTCGGATTCCACTTTGTTCAGGAACAGCGTGACCTCATCGAGCAGACGTTCCGGCAAACGCACGCCCTTGATGATGATCGACTGCGAGTAGCGCATCAGTTCCGCTTCTTCCTCGTGCGTCAGATGCTACCCCGTGTAGACGATCACCAGCGGGAACGAGTACTGGCGCAACAGGTCGCCGCCCTGCATGTCCGGCAGCTTCAGGTCGATGATCATGCAATCGAAAAATGGTCGTCTTCAGCAGGTCGAGCGCGTACTTGATCTGATCCGGCGTCAGATTGCCGTTCTTGTTTTTGGACAGCAGCTTCGCCAGAATCAGCGAACTGTTCAGCGGCGTGCGCAGCTCGTGCGACATGTTCGCCAGAAACTCGGACTTGTAGCGGCTCGCGCGTTGCAGCGCATCGGCTCGCTCTTGAAGTTCGGCCAGGCGGTCGTTGCTCTGCTCCAGTTCCGCCTTCTGATTGGCCAGATACACCTGCGCCTGCGTCAGCGCCGTGGTTTGCTGTTCGAGTTCTTCGTTGCTCGTGCAGAGTTCTTCCTGCTGCGTCTCTTCGAGCACTTGCTGCAAGCGCTCACGATACTGCGCCTCCTCCACGAAATCGCCGATATTTCCCGCGACCAACTCCAGGAACCGCTGCTCGCGTTCGCCGAGCGCGTGCATCGCGCCGAGTTCGATGGCACCGTTCGCGCGGCCTTCGTTATCGATCGGCACGATGAGCGCGCTCGGCGGCACGCCCGCGCCCAGCGAGACTTTCAGATAGTCGGCTAGGAAATCTAGAATCGTCCGGCTTAGACGATCCAGCGATTGCTGCCCGATCACGCGTTCGGCCAGTTACGTCTGTCCATCGCGCAACCACGCCTGCTCCTGCAACGCGCGCGTCTGCTTTTCGTATTCGCCGATGGCGGTACCTTATACCTTCGACAACTGCATCAGTTCGCGCCGCCCAAAGACGGCGAGGATCACCGACAGCATCAGGCTCAGAATCAGAAAAACCACAACGGTGATGGTCGTCAGCCGCGTGGACGACGCCACGCGGTCCACGCGCAGCGTCTGCTCGATATTCAGAAACGCCGCCAGTTCGCGGTCCGTTTCCGCGCGCTCCGGCGCGCCGCGGCCCGCGTGCACGAGCGCGGCGATACGGCACCATGGCGGCGGGCATCGAGCAGACTGTCGGCGACCGTGTCCCACTGCGCCTGCAATGCGCGGATGCGGATCAGGCGATCGACTTGCGGCATGTTGTCGGAGACGAGCTGCGCGAGCGTGTCGATGTCGGCGGTCAGTTTCGGCTTGGCGGTTTCGTAAGGCGCGAGGAAGCTTTCATCGCCGGTGAGCAGAAAGCCGCGCAGCGCGCTTTCCTTTTCGCCGACGAGCCGGCCGATTTACTGTGTATTGTCTCCTGTCTGTGTATTGCCGATGACCCGCTCCGAATGCTCGACCCAGTCGATACCCGAAAGCAGATACAGCACGAGCGCGACGAAAGCTACGGCCGTGACGATGCCCGTCCCGAGCAGCAGCCCGATATTGTGAAAAAGGATGCGACGAAACGTGGCTTCGTCGACGCCGGACCGCAAAGGGGCATGAAGGTGCTCCGAATGGCATGTGCGCCGTGCGATGCCGGGCATCCGTGAAATTCCCGCGATGGGTGATTTGTCGTTTTCTGTTTCAGCCGGAACAAATTATAACCGGTCGGCATTTCACGTCGGCACTTCGCCTTCTTGTCTCGCGTTGCGGGTTCTTGCACGGCCGTGCGGAGAATTTCAGGTTCCTGAACGTTTGCGGCAACCTCCTTACAATGATTGGGCGGTTATTACGCCGCGAGGCCTTGCCCATAGCAGGATCGGTTAGTGCTTGAATCAGTCGCTCTTAGTCTTCCAAACGAGCTCGTGCGTCATCGTCGATTGCACGATATTCAAACGACTTGTGGAGTCGATATGAAAGCAACGTTTGCCGGCAAGTTCGCTGTTTCGTTGATCGTGGCTGCTTTTGGCGTGTCGGTTGCGCCCGCTTCGTTTGCGCAGGACAATAGTAAAACTGTCGCGACCACGGATGCCATGCAGGCCGCGCCATCGACCAAGGTGCAGAGGCAGGCAGCGAGAAAGGAGGCTCGCGCCAAGAAGAACGCCGAACTCAAGAAGCTGGAAGACGCGGGCTACAACCCCGCGAAACGTGACGATTCGAACTACCCGCAGGACATCCAGAATGCTCAGAAGAAAGCGGGCATCAGACAAGGCGCGAGTCAGTAAAACTGCCTGAGTCTCAGTTGATCGAAGCGGCGGCGGCGCTCGTCGTCTGCGGAACGCAGGTGAAGGAGACCGTCGCCGTTTGTTCTTTGAGCGAACGCACGCCGTTTCGTCTGCTCCGACTTCACCGACAAGCGCTGCTCGCAGAAATTATTCGCGGCGTCCATCGCCTTGCTGCGCGCCGTAGCCCACGACATGCGCGTGACCGTCGTCTTGCCCGTGACCTGATAGACGTTCGGTTGCACGCCGGCGGTGACGTCGGTCGTCGTGCCGCAGGCGGCGAGCAGAAGTGAAAGGGCGATCTCGCGCTGGCGGCGCCGAATGCGCCACGCATCGGACGGGAATGTCTGAGGATATCGACCATACGCTTGCTGCCAAATTTTTTTGAGATGAGGCAGAATGGTACAAGCGCTTGAGGATTTTCTGCGGAATCGCGGTCACCATCTTGGTGGCAAGATAGCCCGGCGAGATCGTGTTCTCACGGTCACGCCTTTCTTCGCCACTTTCAGTGCGAGCGACTTCGTAAGGCCGTGCATGCCGGCCTTCGCCGCCGCATAAATTGGTCTAGCCGACCTGCCCTTTCGAGCCGTTCACGTTGATCTTCGACTGATCCCAGCCTATTTGCTTGTGCACGGACAGCGCTTGCGCGGCAAAGGCTTCATTGATCTCCATCAGATCGAGATCGTTGACGCCCCAGCCTGCGCGTTCCAGA
>LELG01000261.1 GCA_001045575.1 Candidatus Burkholderia pumila | reverse complement strand
CGGCTATACGAACCAGGCATGATTGGCAACCCCGTGAACAACGCGAAGTCCGTTGTGCTCACCGAGGAGGGGCTGCGCGAATCCGAGCGCCTCTTCAATCAACTCTTCCCTTCCCCCTCTCAAGCAGCAAAGATTGGTAATTAAACTAATTTATAACTCGTGACACTAGCAGCATGCTGCTTTTTTCTTTTGTCCGCTAGTCGAAAGCACAAACAACTTTTGGAAAGGGGCGCAGAAAGCGCCTCTTTCTGCATTCTGTGACTAATGTGAGACGGTCTTACTGTAAAGCGACCGTTTCCTCATCCCGCGTGTACCAAGAAACACAGGCCCTCAATCGGTCGGCGAGTTCGAAGATGCCGTCCAAGCTATCCAAGGGGACGCCGGTCTTCTTCTTTCTTCTCATCGAAAACGCCGATGGCAAGCCGGTTCTCGTTCTTGAACCGCAATCTGCAAATAGGCTTGCGATTGTTATCGTCGAACAGGATGGCGCAGTAGCTTGCAGCGCCGCGGATTGCTATGCGGTCAACATGTACAACCGAGCGCAGGATGGGCCCGGACAATCTGATAAGCCTCCACCTCGATCGACATTGGCTCTAAAATCTCGGCAGCTACGGCATCGGTTTCAGCATGGGGAACCGATGCGAGTAGCGTGGGTTCCGGAGTCATCGCGCCTTTCAGACGTTCGTTGATCTTATCGGCAACTAATTGTTGGAAAGCGTGCTTCGCAATCTGTGTGAACTGATCTGCGGTTACGCGTGCTACCAAAGTCCTTACTTCGTCGATGAAATCCAAATGTCCTTTCTCTCTATTCCACGCCATGTATCGGTGTTCCGTTGCGTGGTTGACTTCCAAAGCAATTCGCAGCTCGCGGGCTTATTGGCGGAAATCATTCTCCACGAACCGGTTTATAAATCATTCGAGTGTTTCTGGGATAAACTTGGTGAAAAATCGCCGAAAAAATTCTCAAATATGAGAAGCGAAAATGGAATATAGATGCTTAATAGCAGCTTAAATGGACGATAGCCTGTCTAATTAGCAGGCTTCACGTAAGAACGAGTGGGAAATGGAAAAGGCTGCTTCAGGTGAAGCAGCTTTTTTGAGTTAAACGGTGTGATTTCTGAAGACCAGCTTTGCCTTAACCAGCGGCCACTCATACTATCCCGTCACCGCGCCCTTGTTGGCCGGCCCCGCGAGCGCTGCGAACTTCGCCAGTACCCCGCGCGTGTACTTCGGCGCGGGCTTCTTCCACGCGGCACGACGCCTGGCGATTTCACCATCGTCCACGTTGAGTTGCAGCAAGAGCTTGTGCGCATCGATGGTGATGGAATCACCTTCCTGCACCAGCGCGATGGTCCCGCTCGCGAACGCTTCAGGTGCGACGTGGCCGACCACTATACCCCACGTGCCGCCCGAGAATCGCCCGTCGGTGACGAGACTGACCGACTCGCCCAATCCCTTGCCGATGATCGCCGACGTCGGCGCCAGCATCTCCGGCATGCCCGGCCCGCCGACCGGCCCGAGATAGCGCAGCACGACGACATCGCCCGCCTTGATCTTGTCGGTTAGAATGGCGTCCATCGCGCTTTGCTCGTCGTCGAACACGCGTGCCGGACCCGTAATGACCGGGTTCTTCAGCCCCGTGATCTTCGCCACCGCGCCGTCTTCCGCGAGATTGCCCTTGAGAATCGCAAGGTGGCCCTCCTTGTGCATTGCCTGTTCGATGGGGAAAATCACCTTCTGATCCGCGCGCGGCTTGCGCGGCACGTCCTTCAATTCTTCGGTGATGGTGCGCCCGGTGATTGTGATGCAATCGCCATGCAGCAAGCCCGCATCGAGCAGAATTTGCAACACTTGCGGGATACCTCCTGCCTTGTGCAGATCTGTCACCACGTACTGTCCGGACGGCTTCAGATCGCAGATGACGGGCACTTTCTTGCGCATGCGCTCGAAGTCGTCGATGCTCCATTCCACATCCGCCGCATGCGCAATGGCCAGATAGTGCAGCACGGCGTTGGTCGAGCCGCCCGTCGCCATGATGAGCGCCACGGCGTTTTCGATCGACTTCTTCGTGATGATGTCACGCGGCTTCAAATCCTTTTTGACCGCTTCGACCAGCACGCGCGCCGACTCCGCGGCGGAATCGACCTTTTCCTGATCCGGATTCGCCATCGTCGATGAATACATCAGCGACATGCCGAGCGCCTCGAACGAGGAACTCATCGTATTCGCGGTGTACATGCCGCCGCACGATCCCGTCGATGGACAAGCGTTCTTCTCGATTCCCTTGAAATCCTCTTCTGACATGCGGCCCGTCGTAAACTCGCCGACCGCCTCGAACGACGACACGATGGTCAGGTCATACCCCTTCCAGTTGCCGGGCCGAATAGTGCCACCATACACGTAAATCGACGGCACGTTCATGCGCGCCATGCCGATCATCCCGCCCGGCATGTTCTTGTCGCATCCGCCGATCACGATCGCGCCGTCCATCCACTGCCCTTGCACGGCGGTTTCGATGCAGTCCGCGATCACCTCGCGGGACACGAGCGAGTACTTCATGCCTTCGGTGCCCATCGACATGCCGTCGGAGATGGTTGGCGTGCCGAACATCTGCGCGTTGGCATCGGATTTTTTGATCGATTCGATGGCCGCGTCCGTCAGGCGCTGCAGGCCCGCGTTGCACGGCGTAATGGTCGAATGACCGTTGGCGACGCCGATCATCGGCTTGTCGAAGTCTTTCTCTTTGTAGCCGAGAGCGTAGAACATCGAACGATTGGGCGAACGCGCGATGCCCTGCGTGATGTGTTTCGAGCGGCGATTGAAGGCCATGAGATGTGCTCCTGAGGGGGACTTTTCGATGTTGTCCGGCAAGAATGCAGCGCCTGCGATGCATCTGTCCAATATATTATTGAATGGTCAATAGGTCGCAAAACATATTAATGTAGCTTCGACTTCTGCGCTACTTTGTGACGGTTGCCGAGAAAATGCATTTCGGCCGCGCCGCCGCGCGCCTGGCGATGACGCAGCCGCCGCTCTCGCAAGCAATCCGCGCGCTGAAGAAGACACTCGGCGGCCGTGCTATTCGTGTGCACGAAGCGTACCGTTGAGCTGACGCCGGTCGGCAAGGATCTGCTGCCGGAAGTGCGCCGCCTGCTCGCCCAAGCCGATGCGGTACTTGCCGCGCAGTCACTGGGGTTCGTATCCACGGCCGATTACGGGCTGCTGCCCGCGTTGCTGCGCGAGTTCGGTGCGCGCTCCCGGCGTGCGGTTGCAACTGACGGAAGCCATGAGCGACGTGCAGATCGAAGAACTGGTGGCGGGGCGCATCGATGCGGGGCTGGTCATTTCGCCGCTGCCGCCGCGTTATGCGGCATCGCTCGAATACGTGCCGGTCGCGCGGGAGGCGTTGATGGTGGCGATGCCCGTGTCTGAAAGCTTTCCGGAAGACACCGCGGTCGACCTGCGTCGATTGGCGCACGCGTCGCTCGTCGTCTTTCCAAGGCATCTGGCGCCGGGTTTGTATGACATCATGGATTGCTACGGTGCGGCAGGTTTGACGCCGCGCATCGGCCAGGAAACCATTCAGATGCAAACCATCGTCAGCCTCGTGTCGGCGGGCATGGGTGTGGCGCTGGTGCCGGAGTCGCTGCGTCATCTGCGTCGCACGGGCGTGGTGTATCGTCCTTTGCTCGATGTGGCGCCGGTCGTCGAAACCGGGCTCGTGTGGCGCACGGAGGAGGTGAGTCCGGCGCTGGCCGGATTCATCGAAATCGTCCGCACGCGAGCCGCTACTTTATGATATTTGCTTAGCTCTTTCAGGTCTTTCGGACAGCATGCTCATTCACCCTAATTTCGATCCCATCGCGATCCATCTCGGACCGCTCGCCGTGCGCTGGTACGGCCTCATGTATCTCGTCGCGTTCATTTCCGCGATCGTCATCGGGCGGTTGCGGCTGCCTTATGTCGCGGCGCAAGGCTGGACCGCGAAGAATATCGACGACATGCTGTTCTATGGCGTGCTCGGCACCATTCTTGGCGGGCGCATCGGCTATGTGCTGTTTTACAAGGCGAGTTATTACGCTGGGCATCCGCTGGATATCTTCAAGGTGTGGGAGGGCGGCATGTCATTTCATGGCGGCTTCCTCGGTGTGACGCTGGCAATGGTGCTGTTCGCGTATCAGCGCAAGCGCACGTGGCTTCAGGTGACCGATTTCGTCGCGCCGATGGTGCCGCTCGGGCTCGCGGCAGGGCGTTTGGGCAACTTCATCAACGGCGAGTTGTGGGGGCGGGTGACGGATCCGAATTCGCCCTGGGCGATGCTGTTCCAGAATTCATTGAACGATGATGCGGTGTGGCTTTCCCGCAATCCGCAACTCGATGCGCAGTGGCATCTGACCGAGATTTTTGCGCGGTATCACATGTTACCGCGGCATCCTTCGCAGCTCTATGAGATCGCGCTGGAAGGGTTGGTGATGTTTATCGTAATCTGGACTTTCTCGCGCAAACAGCGGCCTGTTGGGGCGATTTCTGCTCTGTTCCTGATTGGGTATGGGCTGGCGCGGTTTACCGTCGAGTTCGCGCGTGAGCCGGATGATTATCTGGGCCTGCTCGCGCTTGGTTTGTCGATGGGGCAGTGGCTTTCTCTGCCTATGATCATCGCTGGCGTTGTTATGATGGTCTGGGCTTATAAGCGGAATTTGCGGTTGCCTCCGGAGTCGGCGCGGGTTTGATGTTTCTTCGCGTTCTTCGTGAAAGGGGCTTCTGCTTTCTTGCTTGATGTTCAATAGCCGCCTCCCCGGCCTGAGTTTTAACCCTGTAAGACCGGGGATATCGCTGACAGTCTGTCGGGAATATGGTTGACACTTTGAGGCACTTTGATACCTCGGACACAACCATGCCGTGCACCCCCAAGACACCATGCAACTTCGCCTCGATTTCGTAGAACGGGCCATGCGAGCAGAGATTCCGTTCAGTGAGTTATGTCAGCGCTTTGGCATCAGTCGCCAGAGCGGTTACAAATGGCTCAAACGCTACCGTGCTGATGGCCTT
>LELG01000260.1 GCA_001045575.1 Candidatus Burkholderia pumila | reverse complement strand
TCTACAACAATACTGTCCAAAAGGTACAGACCTGTCCCGGTGGAGCGCTCAAGAGATCCAGGCCGTTGCCAATGCACTGAATTCCAGGCCCCGGAAAACGCTTGATTGGAAGACAAGCCCTGGACGAGTACCTAAAATCTGTTCAACAATCCAATGTTGCGACGATCGGTTGAATCCGCCTTCTTATCGATGTCGTAAGAGATGGGTGGCCTGCATCAGTTGCTTGTGCAGCCAGATGTTAATCGATGCGGAATCGTTCATGTCGCCGCTGTACTTCAGCTCGGTCGCCAGTTGCTTGCGGTGATTCAGGCTGCTGTCGACGCCGAGCAGTTTCATCAAATCGACGATCAACGTATGCCAGTTCAGTTTTTGCGCGTTTTCAGAAGCGAGCTGATCCATCCCTTCTGCCACGTCGATGTCGGACAGCGCAGCCGGCTTGGCACGATGGAAAATCTTGTTGACGATATCGCTGAAGATGCTCACATGGTGAATGTCTTCTGTCAGTGACGAAACGCTGCTTCGAATCGCTTGCCGATATCGAATGGAGCGACGAAGAGTTTATTTTGCAGAGGTGCGCGGTGGGAAGGTCACGTATCGGTCGGTGCCGGTCGATGGTGGGTTGCTTGTGGGCAGGAGACAGTGCTATGCCTCACGAAATCATACCCATCCTTCCGCAATTACCGCTGCTCGGCCTTTGCCAGCCAGATAATATTCGTGGCCGGGAGTCGTTGTAGGACACGTGAATATATTCTTCCGTCTCCAATTGATTGATATAATGACCAATTCGAACAAGATGCAGACCGGTCAGAGCGATCAGGCCTCTGTCGTCCACGCCCGCATACTTGACGATCGTCCGCAACACCTTCTTCACTTCGTCGCTTAAGATCACCACGCTTTTGTTCGTCAATCTGCTCAACTGCTGAAAGATGTTTTTTCAGATGTGATCGGACCGAATTTCGAATGACGGCCAGAGGCGATCGAACCGCTGCTGCAAGTCATGCTCGGGATCGGACTGCGGCCGCAAACGATTCAAGGATCTCACCAGGAAAAAGAAACGCTTCGCATCAAAGTTCGTCACCTGAAACTGCGACAACGTGCTCGATATTACCCGCGCTGCAACGTCGAAAAGCACCCGGATGGACGAAGCTGCCGCCCGCCCATTGCATTGGAGATGGCACCTGCTTCGAAGTTCAACCATGGTGTTCGCGGCAATTCTGCTGAATCACACAAAGCACCGCGATCTTCGAATCAGCAAGCTCGGCAGTCAACTGCGCATTCCACTGTTGTCCCGGCTCGATGTCGTGATCAGACACCACGCCTGACATCACGGAACGAACGCGGACAGCATATGATGCAATTCTTCCGCGATCGACTTCGATGCTTCTTTTGACAAACTGACAAACATTTTCATTTCGCAAACCCTAAACGCAAAAACCCCGAAATTCATTCAAATTTCGAGGCTTAGAGACAATGGAGTGTGGATCGGAGTGGAGAACCAATCCCACAAAGGAACCACACGAAAACAAGCATGTCTTGGCGGAGAGAGGGGGATTCGAACCCCCGATAGGTTTTACCCTATACACGCTTTCCAGGCGTGCGACTTAAACCACTCATCCATCTCTCCGTAAATTCATGATTATACTAAGTTCCGCAATCACCGCCAGCCCCTACGGGGGTGACGAATGTCATCGACAAGCGCGCGTGTACGCATCGGGTTTCCGGTTGAACAGGCTCACGAAAATCGCCACCGCAAAACCCGCCGGCACGCCGAACACGCCGGAGCTGATCAGTTGTTCGATGCCGAACCACTGCGGCGCCGCGAATCCCGTCAGCTGCACAAAGAACGGATACGTCGACACGATGTAATAAGCACACATCAGCCAGGCCAGCGATCATGCCCGCGACAACGATGCTCCGCTGCGTCGTGCGCTTCCAGAATACGCCGAGCACCAGCGCCGGAAACAGGCTCGACGCCGCCAGCGAAAACGCCACGCTGACGAGAAACAGAATATTGCCCACATTGAGCAACGCGACATACGACGCGAGCAGCGTCACACCCAGCAACAAAATCTTCGAAATGATCACGCGCCGCTAACTCGTCGCGCTCCGATCAACCATGCCATGCAGTAATACACATCGTGCGACAGCGCATTCGCAATCGTCAGCAGCAAACCATCGGCAGTCGAGAGCGCGGCGGCCATCCCCCGCCGCGATCAGTCCGGAGATCACGTACGGCAGCCCCGCGATTTCAGGCGCGGCCAGCACCACCATGTCCGGCTGCATCTGAATGCCCGCCCATCGCACGATGCCGTCGCCATTGACATCCGTGATGCGGATAAGATACGGCTCCACGCGCCGCCATTGCATCACCCATTGCGACAGGTCGGCGAAGCGATGCCCGACGAGCCCCGTCAGAATCTCGTACTTGATGAGCAGCGCCAGCACCGGCACCATCACATAAAACAGCGCCACGAAGAACAGCGTCTAGCCGACCGAGCGCCGCGCCGACGCCACCGACGTCGTCGTGCTATAGCGCGTTAGGATATGCGGCAGGCTCGCCATGCCTGCCGATCGACAGGCACAGCAGCAGCGACAGGAAGTTGAGCTTGCGCGCGCGGATCGTCATCGACGAAGGCTTCGGTCATGATCATGGTCATGGGCGCGGCGGGACGTTCGGTGAGCGCGTCCGCGTTCGCGGGTCTATTTGACTTGCGCATCAGTGGGATTGTGCGGGAACAAGGCCAGTTCGCGCTCGCGTTCATTGATCTCGCGCAGCGGGCCGGTTATGGCGGCGCAGTTCCGCGATTTCATCGGCCAGGCGCACGTGTTCGTCTAAAAGGACCAAGGTAAAGCGTTGATACGCCTCTGCACCTGCATCGACTGCCGCTGGTAGTCGGCGCGCACGCACGCTCCTTCGGGCGACGCCGCGACCTGCCGCTCCAGTTGCTCGACGCGCTCCACGCCACCATAGCCGAACTGCGGCAGCGCACCGAGTCCTTCACGATGCGCGATCCATTGATAATGGAATCAGCATCGCCGCGATCAGGATAATGTACTGCGCGACCTGTGTCCATGTCACCGCGCGCATGCCGCCGAGAAACGAGCACACGAGAATGCCCGCGAGCCCGCAAAAAATGCCAATCGAAAATTCGATGCCGATGAAACGGCTTAACGCGCCTCGCCGAGTTGGTCGAGAATCGCGGGATTCTCCAGCGTGGACAGGTCCTGCGTGATCTCCTCGCCCTTCGCAATACAGGCGGTCGCCGAGTTCTTCGGGGAAATAGCTCGTCTGGTAACGCTTTGGATCGCCCCCCACCGTGCACAGCATGGACGGCCACGGACGCTTGACGATCAGAATGTCGCCCTGCCCGTTCGGCACGTCCTGGCCGGTTTCATCGACGATGGTGGCCATGATACCCGGCAGCGGCAGCGGGCACGAACCCGGCACGAGCGGCGTCGCGCCCGGCAGCGGCGTGATCATGTGGCCGCCGGTTTCCGTCTGCCACCACGTATCGACGATCGGGCATTTTCCGCCACCGACGTCGTTCTCGTGATACCACATCCACGCTTCCGGATTGATCGGCTCGCCGACCGTGCCGAGGATGCGCAGCGTCGACAGATCGAAGCTCTTCAGATGCACCTTCGCATCCGCTTCCGATGCCTTGATGAGCGAGCGGATCGCCGTCGGCGCGGTGTAGAAGATGGTGATCTTGTGGCGCGCAATCATTTCCCAGAAGCTCCCAGAAGCGGCCCGCGTGCGGGTACGTCGGCACGCCTTCGAACATGACCTGCGTCGCGCCAATCGCCAGCGGCCCATACGCAATGTAGCTATGCCCCGTGATCCAGCCGATATCCACCATACACCAAAAGACATATCGCGAGACTTCATGTCGAAGGTCCACTTCATGGTCTGCGCGGCCCACAGCAGCACGCCTGCGGTGCTGTGCTGCACGCCCTTCTGCTTGCCCGTCGAACCGGACGTATAAAGAATGAACAGCGGATGCTCCGCGCTGACCCATTTCGGCTCGCATTGCACCGATTCCTTTTCGACGATCTCATGCAGCCACACATCACGCCCTTTTCCGTCCACGCGACCTTGCCGCCCGTGCGCTTGTACACGATGACGTTCTTTACGCCGTCGTAACCGCCTGCGGACAAAGCTTCGTTAGCGATACTCTTCAGCGGCAGTGCTTTGCCGCCGCGCATTTGTTCGTCGGCGGTGATGAGCGCGACCGCGCCGACATCGACGAGACGTTCATTGAGCGACTTCAACGAGAACCCGCCGAACACGACCGAATGCGTGGCTCCCGATGCGCACGCACGCCTGCATGGCGACGACGCCTTCGACGGACATCGGCAGATAGATGATGACGCGGTCGCCCTTCTTGACGGCGCGAGCCTTCAGCGCGTTGGCCAGACGGCATACGCGTTCGAGCAGATCCTGATACGTGATGTTGGCGACGGAGCCATCGTCGGATTCGAAGATAATCGCGGTGTCGTTGCCGCGGCCCGCTTCGACGCGACGGTCGAGACAATTGTACGACACATTGAATTCGCCGTCCTCGAACCACTTGTAGAACGGCGCGCCCGATTCATCCAGTACCTTGCTGAACGGCTTGTGTCACGCGAGATTCTCGCGCGCGAGCCGCGCCCAGAAGCCTTCGTAGTCGCGCTGTTTGCGTGGATCTTCCTGAAAAAGAAGCCGAGCGGACGCGCGTTCGCATCCATCGCGCGGGCCATGGCGGGCGTGCTGGTCATCAACGTCGCGCAGGCGGGTGACAGCATGAACTGACCCCGTAAAATTGGGCAGTTTATAAAGCTAGGGTTGATTGGGCTGAGTCCTGTACTGCACAGGACTCAGCCCTTTTAGTTTGAGCTTAATGCGGTCGTGATTGTAGTAGATTGTAGTAGTGAATGTAGTGTGACCTGCCCCCCGGTTTTAGTCCGGACTATAGCTAGAGTCCGAAGTTAAATAAAGACTGTGAGGTTGCTTCATGCGCCCGGGCGAACTGCTCGGGTGCGAGATAGCCAAGCGAGCTGTAAGGCCGC
>LELG01000026.1 GCA_001045575.1 Candidatus Burkholderia pumila | reverse complement strand
CGTGGCTTTGGTACACGCTTCCTTCAGACCCCCGCCTCACGACGACGCCCTTGCGTGTCGCTAATCCTTCACCACCATCAGGTTGGACAGGAAACTCGTATCCCCAAGCTGTTGCGCATGCGCGGCGCATCAAACAAAACCGGCCCGAAGGCCGGTTTTTTCGTTGATGCATGCCGCTTAGTTGCGTTTATCGCCGAAAATGCCGAGCAGCGCCAGCAGGCTCGTGAACACGTTGTACAGGTCAAGATAGATCGCCAACGTCGCGCTGATGTAATTCGTCTCGCCGCCGTTCACCACGCGCTGCACGTCGAACAGCATGTATGCCGAGAAGATCACGATGGCGAGCACCGAGATGGTCATCATCAGCGCGGGCAGTTGCAGGAAGATGTTCACAAACGCCGCCAGCAGAATGACGATCACGCCCATGAACAGAAATTTGCCGAGGCCCGAGAAGTCACGCATGCTGACCGTGGCGATGGTCGCCATGGCCGCGAAGATCACGCCCGTGCCGCCGAACGCTATCATGATGAGCTGCGGTCCGTTCGAAAAACCGAGAATGAAGCTCAAGAGACGCGAGAGTATCAGCCCCATGAAAAACGTAAAGCTGAGCAGTACGGCTACGCCGACACCACTGTTCTTCATCTTCTCGATGGCGAACATGAAGCCGAACGCAATGGCGAGGAACGCGATAAAGCTCATTGCCGGGCTGGACGTGGCGAAGAACGAGAAGCTGGTCGTCACGCCGATCCACGCGCCGAGCACGGTTGGCACCATGGAGAGCGCGAGCAGCCAATACGTGTTGCGCAGCACGCGGTTGCGGGTCTCGACTGAAGTAATGCTGCCATTCTGGCCAAAGCTGTAGGGTGATTCGTTCATGGTTTCTCCTTGCTTCAATTGTCCTGAGGCGACATTCGTTATCCACGAAGGATAAGGTACCGAACTTAAACCAATATTAAATATTATATTAGAACCGTTAGGGTACATTGCGCTGAAATCTCTTTGCAATGCGCTTTCGGCTCTACTTTAATATGGCTGCGGCGCGCCCCGAATTCAATGTTCCTGCCGTGCAAATTTCGGATTCGCGCCCTTGCAGTCCTCAAAAACATTTGATGCTTACGGGGGGGGGGGGCGCCGTAAACCGTAAAGTTTCAATCCCGTAAAGTTTCAATCGAAATATTATACCTTGCTTCGTGCTATAATTATAGATTGATTTTAATCTGTAACTTTTTTGGAGTTTTTCATGGCGATCCAGCGCACCCTGTCGATTATTAAGCCGGACGGAGTAGCTAAGAACGTTATCGGCCAGATCTACACCCGTTTCGAAAACGCGGGCCTGAAGATTATCGCGTCGCGCATGGTTCACCTGTCGCGCGTTGATGCCGAGAAGTTCTACGCCGTGCACGCTGCAAGTCCGTTCTTCAAGGATCTCGTTGAATTCATGATCTCGGGCCCGGTGCAAGTGCAAGTTCTGGAAGGCGAAGGCGCCATCCTGAAAAACCGCGACCTGATGGGTGCGACGGACCCGAAGAAGGCCGACAAGGGCACGATCCGCGCTGATTTTGCAGACAGCATCGACGCAAACGCCGTGCACGGTTCGGACGCTCCGGAAACGGCAGCGCAAGAAGTCGCGTTCTTCTTCCCGGAAGTGAACGTCTACTCGCGTTAATTCATGCGTTGGTCGCCGCGATGGCCGGTTGGCCATCGCGAGCATCGCGCCTCGACGCATAAGAAGTCGTAATAGTAAGAATTGGCGCGAATGGTCCCGGACAATGTGTTCCGGGCTTCGCAACTCCAGGAATGACAGATCTCACATGACGAGCAGCAACACCGTCAATCTTCTCGATCTCGACGCCGACGGGCTCACCGCGTATTGCGGCAGCCTGGGCGAAAAGCCTTTTCGCGCCAAGCAATTGCAGCGCTGGATCCATCAGTACGGTGCCGAAGACTTCGACGGCATGACGGATCTTGCGAAATCGCTGCGCGAAAAACTCAAGGGCCGCGCCAATATGGCGATGCTCGACATCATCCGCGACTATGTTTCCACCGACGGCACCCGCAAATGGCTGATCGACGTTGGCAATGACAACGCGGTCGAAACCGTGTTTATCCCCGAAGAAACGCGCGGCACGCTATGCGTGTCGTCGCAGGCGGGATGCGCGGTGAACTGCCGGTTCTGTTCCACCGGCAAGCAAGGCTTTTCGCGCAATCTGACGACCGGTGAAATCATCGGTCAGTTGCGTATGGCGGAGTTTGCGTTGCGCAAGTCGCTGGGACGCGAAGTCGTCGGACCGGGCAAGGGCGAGCGCGTTGTCACGAATGTCGTGATGATGGGCATGGGCGAGCCGCTTTTGAACTACGACGCGGTCGTGCCGGCCATGCGCCTGATGCTCGACGACAACGCGTACGGCCTGTCGCGTCGCCGCGTGACGTTGTCCACCTCCGGCGTCGTGCCCATGATGGACCATCTCGGCGCGGACCTGCCCGTGGCGCTGGCCGTCTCGCTGCACGCGCCCAACGACCCGCTGCGCGACATGCTCGTGCCGCTGAACAAGAAGTACCCGCTGCGCGAACTGATGGCCGCGTGCCAGCGCTACCTGAAGGTCGCACCGCGCGATTTCATCACGTTCGAATACTGCATGCTCGACGGCGTAAACAACACCGAGCAGCACGCCCGCGAATTGCTGGCCGTCACGCGCGACGTGCCGTGCAAGTTCAATCTGATCCCGTTCAATCCGTTCCCGGAGTCAGGGCTGACGCGCTCAAAGAACGAGCAGATCAAGCGTTTCTCGCAGATTCTGATCGACGCGGGCATCGTTACGACCGTGCGCAAGACGCGCGGCGGCGACATCGACGCGGCATGCGGCCAGTTGGTCGGCGAAGTGCAGGATCGCACGCGTCTCGCCGAGCGCATGAGCCGCGCATCGGGCAAGGTGATCGAGGTGCGCGCGGTCTGACGGACGCATCGGCATCGACTCGGCCAATTCGATGCAGCGCGCCGCGGGTGTGCAAGCGGCGTCAATAGAATATAACTGCAAAAAGCGCGAAAAGCGCATGGTTTCGGCGCGCAAAGCCGAACATTTGTTATAAAGCGGTCTGCGGCGGCGTCGGGGTTGTATCGTTCGAGTGCTGTACCACTTGGCGGCGCAGTAGCGCACACTATATTGAAGAACCGATGCGAGGAATTTAGGATGAGTGAGCCGCAGCACCCGACGCCTTTCGGCAGTCATACCGGCGACACGTCCGGCGGTCAGCGCGACGCTCGGGCCGGGGCCGGAGCGGCTACATCGAGCGAGGCTCAGGCGGGGATTCTGGACTCAATCTCAGCCGTCGGCGCGCGTCTCGCGCAGCTTCGGCAGGCGAAGGCATGGTCGCTCGACGATGTATCGGCACGTTTGAAAGTATCAACGCAAAAGCTGCATGCGCTCGAATCGGGCGATATCAGCCAGTTGCCGGATCGGACTTTTGCGGCGGGCATCGTCCGCAGTTACGCGAAGATTCTTGGCACGGACCCCGCGCCGTTCACGCAGGCGTTTCGCCGCGATGGCGGTTCGATCGAACACAATCTGAAGGTGCCTGCCTCGGCTAGCGCAAGCCTGCCGCGCGGGCGCGTCTCCGTGCCGCTCGGCAATTCGCCGGGGCGCAAGCGTTCGTGGCTATGGGGCATCGGCGCGGTGATCGTGGCGCTCGTCGCGCTCGCTATGTGGCATTCCGGCGGCGAACCACCCGCATGGCTCGCCAAATTGAAGGCAAGCACGACGACGGCGACGGAGCCGGCGGCATCGAATGACACGGTGATGGCGTCCGGCGTGCAGACGCCGGATGAGGCGGCTGCCGCGAATACGGGTGAAACGGCTTCGCGGCCGGAAGTGACAACATCGCCGAACGAGCAGCCCATGCCGCGTCCGCTCGGCGCGAACGCGCTGCCGGCGTCGTCGCCGGTCGTGCAGGATGTGGCGAGTGCGCCGTCGGCGCGTCCGCGCCAGCCGCTGCTGCGACCTCCGCGCCTGCGGGCGCGGGCAATAATGCCGTCGAACTGAAAGTGAAGGAAGATAGCTGGCTGAGCATGCGCGGCAAGGACGGCAAGGAACGGTTCTCCGGCCTCGTTCATGCAGGCAACACGCAGCGCGTGGCGGGCACGGCGCCGTTCAAGGTGACCGTAGGCAACGTGAAGGGCGTCGAATCGATTTCCGTCGACGAGGAACCGGTCGATGCCAAGCGTTATGCCTCCGCACGCAGCAACGTCGCACGTTTGACGCTGCCTTAAGTTCGGCGTCTCGCGCACACGACATTCGAGGGGCATCACGGTCTTCATGACGTGATGCCCGTTTGAGATTCCACACACACATAATCGCGCTAATCGAAGCGCCAGGTTGCCAAAGGGTTTTTCGATGCAATCCGAAGCTCAATCCCTGATCGCCAGCAAGATTTGTTCGACCGAGCCGGTCACGGGCGGTCCGTTGCCGCGCCGTTCGTCGCATGCCGTGGATGTGCGCTGGGGCGGCACCCTCGTTACCATCGGCGGCGACGCGCCCGTGCGCGTCCAGTCGATGACCAACACCGACACCGCCGACGCCATCGGCACCGCAATCCAGATCAAGGAACTCGCTCAGACCGGTTCGGAACTGGTGCGTATCGCCGTCAATACGCCGGAAGCGGCGGCGGAAGTGCCGCATATCCGCGAGCAGCTCGACCGCATGGGTGTGACGGTGCCGCTCGTCGGCGACTTCCATTACAATGGCCATTTGCTGCTGCTCGATTATCCGGGCTGCGCGGAAGCGCTGTCGAAGTACCGGATCAATCCGGGCAATGTCGGCCAGAGCGCGAAGCGCGACACGCAATTCGCGCAGATAATCGAAGCCGCGATCAAGTACGACAAGCCGGTGCGTATCGGCGTGAACTGGGGCAGCCTCGACCAGGATCTGCTCGCGCGCATGATGGACGAAAACGCCGCGCGCTCGAAGCCGTGGGAACTGCAAAGCGTGATGTACGAAGCGCTGATCCAGTCGGCGGTCGGCTCGGCGGAACGCGCGGTCGAACTCGGTCTGGGCCGCGACAAGATCATCCTATCGTGCAAGGTCAGCGGCGTGCAGGATCTGATCGCAGTGTACCGCGAACTGGCGAAGCGTTGCAGCTTCGCGCTGCATCTCGGCCTGACCGAGGCGGGCATGGGTTCCAAGGGTATCGTCGCGTCGACGGCGGCGCTGTCGCTGCTATTGCAGGAAGGCATCGGCGACACCATCCGTATTTCGCTGACGCCGGAACCGGGCGGCGCGCGCACGGGCGAAGTGGTCGTCAGTCAGGAAATTCTCCAGACCATGGGGCTGCGCTCCTTTACGCCGATGGTCATCGCGTGCCCCGGCTGCGGTCGCACGACGAGCACGCTGTTCCAGGAACTGGCGTCGCAAATTCAGGGCTATCTGCGCAGCTCCATGCCGCAGTGGCGCGACAAGTACGCCGGCGTCGAAAAGATGCACGTCGCGGTGATGGGCTGCATCGTCAATGGGCCGGGCGAGTCGAAGCACGCGAACATCGGCATCAGCTTGCCAGGTTCGGGCGAGAATCCGGTGGCGCCGGTGTTCATCGACGGCGTGAAGTTAAAGACGCTGCGCGGCGAGAACATCGCGGTCGAGTTCCAGCAGATCGTGGCCGACTACGTGGAACGCACGTACGGACCGAACGCCGCCAAACGCGAAGTCGAAGAAACATCCGTAGCATCCGTTTAAATTCAGATGACCGAACAGAAGAAACGGCTCGAAAAACTGAGCGGCGTGAAGGGCATGAACGACATCCTCCCGCAGGATGCTGCGTTGTGGGACTTCTTCGAAACCATCGTCAAGTCGATGCTGCGCGCATACGGCTATCAGAATATCCGCACGCCGATTATCGAGCACACGCAGTTGTTCACGCGAGGTATCGGCGAAGTGACGGATATCGTCGAAAAAGAGATGTACAGCTTCACGGACTCGCTCAACGGCGAGCATCTGACGATGCGCCCGGAAAATACCGCGGCGGTCGTGCGTGCGAGCATCGAGCACAATCTGCTGTACGATGGCCCGAAGCGCCTGTGGTACATTGGCCCGATGTTCCGTCACGAGCGTCCGCAGCGCGGGCGGTATCGCCAGTTCCATCAGGTCGGCGTGGAAGCGATCGGTTTCGCGGGCCCGGACACGGACGCCGAAATCATCATGATGTGTCAGCGTCTCTGGGACGACCTTGGGCTGACGGGCATCCGCCTCGAACTGAACTCGCTCGGGCAGGCGGAAGAGCGCGCGGCGCATCGCAAGGAACTGATCGCTTGCCTTGAAAAGCACGTCGATATTCTGGACGACGAAGCCAAGCGCCGCATGCACACCAACCCGCTGCGCATGCTCGACACCAAGAATCCGGCGATGCAGGAAATGGCGTCGAATGCGCCGAAGCTGGTCGATTTTCTGGGTGAGGAATCGCGTAAGCACTTCGAAGGCGTGCAGCGTCTTCTGAAGGCGAACAACATTCCATTCACGGTCAATCCGCGTCTCGTGCGCGGCCTTGATTACTACAATCTGACCGTGTTCGAGTGGATGACGGACAAGCTCGGCGCGCAAAGCACCGTCGCGGGCGGCGGCCGCTACGATCGGCTGATCGAGCAACTCGGCGGCAAGCCGACCGCTGCATGCGGCTGGGCGATGGGCGTCGAACGTATTCTCGAACTGCTGAAGGAAGAGCAGCTCGTGCCGGAAGACGACGGTATCGACGTATATGTCGTGCATCAGGGCGAAGCGGCGGCGAAACAGGCATTTATCGTCGCGGAACGTCTGCGCGATACCGGCCTCGATGTCATCTTGCATTGCAGTCCAGACGGCGCATCGGCGAGCTTCAAATCGCAGATGAAGAAGGCTGACGCGAGCGGCGCGGCATTCGCCGTCGTGCTCGGCGAGAACGAACTGGCGCAGGGCATTATCGGCGTGAAGCCGCTGCGCCGTTCAGCTTCCGAAACGGCGGCTGCGGGTAAGAACGAGCAAGTCAACGTTCCGGCGGAAGACTTGACCGAATATCTAATCAATGCGATGGTTGCATCCGCCGCCGGCGAGGATATCTGAGTTTTTCGGCATTTCGTGGGGAAACATGCTGCAATTCGCGCAACTATGCACGAATCAGCGCTTTGAGAAGCAGGAAGGAACAGCTGGACGATGAGCTATCACGACGAACAAGAATCACTGGAAAGCGTAAAAGCCTGGTGGGCGAAATGGGGTAACACGACGACGTGGATCGTGCTCGTGGCGCTCATCATCATGGCGGGCTACAACGGCTGGAATTCCTGGCAGCGCCGTCAGACCGCGGAAGCCGCGGTGATGTACGAACATTTGCAGGAAGCCGTGAACGGCAACGATCAGGCATTGATCGGCCGTGTCGCGGGCGACATGGAAGACAAGTTCGGCGGCACGGCTTACGCGCAGATGACTGCGCTGATGGCGGCCAAGGCGTTCTACATGGCGGGCAATGCGGCGGGCGCGAAGAGGCAGTTGCAGTGGGCCACCGATCACGCTAAGGATGCCGAATACAAGCAGATTGCGAAGCTGCGTCTCGCGCTCGTGCTGCTCGACGAGAAGCAGTATGAGGCCGCTCTGAAGCTGCTCGACGACCAGCCGCTGGACTCGTTCAAGGGCGTCATTGCGGACCGCCGTGGTGATCTGCTCGCGGCGCAGGGCAAGCGTGACGATGCACGCAAGTCCTATCAGCTCGTGCTCGACGCACTGCCGCAGAACGACACGTTCGCGCGTCAACTGGTCCAGTTCAAGCTAGATGCGCTCGGCGGTTGAATCACATTCGCTTATGGATAAAGCAGACGGGCGGCGCTGATCAACCGAATCAAACTTATAAGTTGTGTCCACCGATGACTTTCCTGAAACGCTACGCCGTGCCGCTCACCTGCGCGATGACCGCCTTGCTGGCCGCCTGCTCGTCGACCAAGGATGAACGCCGCGTGCCGACACCGCTCGTGGACTTCAAGCCGGTGCTGACCGTCAATCAGGCGTGGAAGGCGAGCGTCGGCAAGGCGGGACGCTATCTGTTCTCGCCGGTCGCAGTCGGCGATTTCGTCTATGCCGCGGGCGCGAACGGCTCGGTCGCTAAGATCGACTCGAAGACCGGCCAGGACGTCTGGCGCATCAAGTTGAAGGATGACCTGTCGGCGGGCGTCGGCAGTGACGGCAACTTGACGGCGGTCGGCGGCCTGAAGGGTCAGGTCGATGTGCTCGGCCCTGACGGCAAGCTGCTGTGGACGGCGACGGCGCCGGGCGAAATCGTCCCGCCGCCGCTGGTCGGCAACGATCTGGTCGTGGTGCGCACCATCGACGGCAAGGTGATCGCGTTCAACTCGCAGACCGGCGAGCAGAAGTGGATCTTCCAGTTGCGCGCGGTGCCGTTGAACCTGCGCGTGTCCGCTGGCATGACCTTCGCCGGCAATCAGGCGGTGCTCGCGGGCTTCCCTGGCGGCGGCTTTGCGGCCATCAACCTGCAAACGGGCGATGCGTACTGGCAGGCGCCGGTGTCGTATCCGAAGGGCGTGACGGAAGTCGAGCGCATCAACGACGTGACCGGCGCGCCGGGCCTCGTCGGTGCGCAGACTTGCGCGGTAACGTTCCAGGGCAAGATCGGCTGCTTTGATGCAAGCTCGGGCAAGGCGGGTTGGGAGCGCAATTTCTCCAGCAGCAGCGGTCTGGCGCAGGACGATCAACTCGTCGCGTCCGGTGATGACTGGTCGGTCGTCAACGCGTTCCGCGCCACCGACGGCACACCGCTGTGGAAGAACGACAAGTTGAAGAACCGCGATGTCAGCGTGCCATACATTCTCGGCCGCGCGGTCGTCGTTGGCGACTACAAGGGCTTCGTGCACTTCCTGTCGGCCGACAATGGCGAATTCGTCGGCCGCATGCCGACCGATGGCAGCGCCATTACGGCGGCGCCGGTGCTGGCGGGCGATATGCTCGTCGTGCAGACGAAGGACGGTGATCTTTACGGCTTCCGTCCGAGCAACTAATCGAGCAGAGGAACTCAGAGCGCCGTCTGAACAGACGGCTCGGCAGGGTCGGCAGAAAACGCCGGTCCGCACGAGAAAGAGCGATGCGCGTCACATGCGTGCACTCCAGAGAACAGAGAACCCGCGAGCAAAAGCAGGGCCGAAAGAACAAGCGCAGGGCGCGAAGCGCCACGCAAAGAATCCGTATCGAACGAGACGAACCCGGCGATCGGACGACCGATTTTGCCGCAGGTTTGGCCACCGTCGTATCGCGCGTGCCGCAAGCCGAAACCATGCTAATTTTCGACAAGCGCAGCCATCGCGCGGCCTAAGATGTATCGACGCACCCCGCGTCCCGTGCGCCCCCCTTGCGTTCAACCTGAACAACGATCTGATGAAACCCGTAATTGCCTTCGTCGGGCGCTCCAATGTGGGGAAATCGACTCTTTTCAATCGCCTGACGCGCTCCCGCGATGCGCTCGTCGCGGACCTGCCAGGTCTCACGCGCGACCGTCACTACGGCGAAGGCCGCGTCGGCGGCGAACGCCCTTATCTGGTCGTGGATACAGGCGGCTTCGAGCCGTTCGCCAAGGACGGCATTCTGCACGAGATGGCGCGGCAGACGCGTCAGGCCGTGGAAGAAGCGGATATCGTCGTGTTCATCGTCGATGGACGCAACGGGCTTGCGCCGCAGGACAAGTCCATCGCCGACTATCTGCGTAAGACGGGCCGCCCGCTGTTTCTGGTCGTCAATAAGGCCGAGGGCATGAAGTACTCGGAGGTCGCGTCGGACTTCTACGAACTCGGTCTGGGCGATCTGCGCGCGATCTCCGCCGCGCACGGCGACGGCGTGGTCAAGATGATCAACGATGCGCTCGACATCGCTTACGCCGATCAGCCGGAAGAGACCGAGGAAGAGAAGGCGAAACACGGCGTAAAGATTGCCATTGTCGGGCGTCCAAACGTCGGCAAGTCGACGCTCGTGAACACACTGATCGGCGAAGAGCGCGTGATCGCGTTCAACATGCCCGGCACCACGCGTGACTCGATCTATGTTGATTTCGAGCGGCAAGGCCGCAAATACACGTTGATCGATACGGCGGGCTTGCGCCGTCGCGGCAAGGTGTTCGAAGCGATCGAAAAGTTCTCAGTGGTGAAGACGCTGCAATCCATCGCGGATGCCAACGTCGTCATTCTGTTGCTCGACGCCCAGCAGGACATCTCGGATCAGGACGCGCATATCGCCGGATTTGTGGTCGAGCAGGGACGCGCGCTGGTGGTCGGCGTGAACAAGTGGGACGGGCTGGATTCGCATGCGCGCGAACGCACTAAGGCGGATCTTACCCGAAAGCTCAAATTTCTGGACTTTGCTAAATTCCACTACGTCTCGGCGCTGGAGAAAACGGGCATCAGCGCGTTGATGAAATCGGTCGATGACACTTATGCCGCCGCGATGGCCAAGCTTCCGACGCCGAAGCTTACGCGCGCGCTGATCGAAGCGGTCGAGTTTCAGCAGCCGCGCCGCCGTGGTCAGGTTCGTCCGAAACTGCGTTATGCGCACCAGGGCGGGTCGAATCCGCCGATCATCGTCGTGCACGGCAATGCGCTGGATGCGATCACGGAGACTTATAAGCGGTATCTTGAGAACCGCTTTAGAGAAACTTTTGGATTGGCTGGCACTCCATTGCGCATAGAGTTTCGGTCCAGCAAGAATCCTTACGTCGATAAGGACTGAGAGCCGCCTTTATCAAGCGTTTCGCAGCTATTGGCCAAGTGGCCAAACTGGTGCAAAAAAGAAAATCGGCTATAGTGTAGCGATTGTCGGCAGATCTCTATCTCTTTTTCTTCGCCGACAATACTTCCAACCTGCAAAAAACACGGAGTTTGCTATGAGCAACAAAGGGCAATTGTTACAAGACCCGTTTTTGAACGCACTGCGTAAAGAGCACGTGCCGGTGTCGATCTATCTGGTCAATGGCATCAAGCTTCAAGGGAATATCGAATCTTTCGACCAGTACGTCGTGTTGCTCAGAAATACGGTCACCCAGATGGTCTATAAGCACGCCATTTCTACTGTCGTGCCGGCCCGTCCGGTGAACTTCCACCCGGACGCTGAATCGTCCTAAAGCCAGTTGGCCGGCGAAGATTGCTGTCAACTCCCAAGCAGAATATTCAGCAACTCGCCGATCGCTTCAAAGCCAATACATCAGATTTGATCAACGCAGCGCTCGTCGGCATCGACTTCGGCAAGATCGATTTCGAAGCCAGTCTCAAAGAACTCAGTCTGCTCGCACAAAGTGCGGTCGCCCATCCTGCCGTGGCGCTCACCGGCCGCCGTTTCAGTCCCGATGCGAAGATATTCATCGGCAGCGGCAAGGCCGAGGAACTGCGCATGCAGTGTGAAGCAAACGACGTCGAACTCGTCGTTTTCAAACACGCACCCGCGCGGCAGCGTAATCTTGAAGTCGCGCTGAACTGCCGCGTGGTGGATCGCACGAGTCTCATCCTTGATATTTTTGCGCAGCGCGCCCGCAACCATGAAGGCAAATTGCAGGTCGAACTCGCGCAATTGCAGTATTTGTCCACGCGCCTGATTCGCGCGTGGATTCACCTCGAACGTCAGAAAGGCGGTATCGGTCTGCGCGGCCCGGGTGAAACGCAGTTGGAAGCCAAACCGATCGCCGTCTCATTGGCGAACGCATCAATATGCTGAAATCGCGGCTGGAAAAGCTGCGCCGTCAGCATAGGGCGCAGCGGCGCGCGCGGGAACGAAATCGCACGATGTCGGCGTCGCCCGCTCGTCGGCTATACGAACGCGGCAAGTCCACGCTGACTAAGGCGCAGGCGTATGCGGCCAATCAGCTCTTCGCCACGCTGGACACCACTTCGCGCCGCGTCTATTTCGGCGAGGAAGCAGGGCATGTTGTTGTGTCGGACACGGTCGGGTTCATCCGCGAACTGCCTCACCAGCTCGTCGCCGCATTCTGGGCGACGCTGGAAGAAACCATTCACGCCGACCTTCTGCTGCACGTCGTCGATGCATCGAGCGCCGTACGCCTGGATCAGATTGATCAGGTGAACGAGGTGTTGCGCCGCATCGGCGCGGACAATATCCGGCGAGTGCTCGTCTTCAACAAGATCGATGCGTGCCCGAGCTTGCGGCCCGTGGCGAGGCAGTTGAAAGGGATGAGTATGGTAATATTTCGCACGTTTTCTTAAGCGCACGTACAGGTCAGGGACTCGACGCGCTGCGCGCTGCCATCGCCGAAATCGCAGCGGCAGAAGAGGGCAAAATGGATCCGGGCCTGCCCAGTGTGCTGGCCGAATTTGCCGACCCCGTGGATCCGTCCGACGCCTCCGACGCAACGCAATCCATGCAGTCCGGGTCAAACGAAGCAGGACCCAGCAGGACGGGATTACAAGAGTCGGGACCCAACGATAAAAGCGGCGCAGCAAACCGCCGGAAGACCAGCGGCCGGCCGAACCACGCGACGCACACAAGGTACCCGAGCACGGACATTGAACTGCTCCGGATTGCATCGACCCGGTTGTCTAATGGTGAATCACTAAGTGAACGACTACAACGAGCGGAGCACCCGGCAGCTTTTGCCTGCCGTCTTTTCGATCAACGATTCGCGCTGGGAGCGGGAAGGCAATGGCGTCAAGAACGACTCGAAGCGTCCGCAGGACAACCGGCGGCCGAACGGGAAGGACGAAGGCCCGCCGGATCTCGATGAAATGTGGCGCGACTTCAACCGCCGCATCGCGGGCCTCTTCGGCCGCAAGCCGGGCAACGGCAACGGCGCGCCGCGCGACAACGGGCGCGGCACGAAGATTGGCGCGGGCATCGTCATCGGTGTTCTGATCGCCATTTATCTCGGCAGCGGCGTGTTCGTCGTGCAGGACGGGCATGTGGGCGTCGTCTCGCAGTTCGGCAAGTACCGTCAGACGGTCCAGCAGGGCATTCACTGGCGTCTGCCATATCCGTTCCAGTCGCACGATATCGTCGATACCTCGCAGATCCGCTCGGTGGAAATTGGCCGTGGCACGGCCTTGTCGCAAGGCAATCTGCGCGATGCGTCGCTGCTCACGAACGAAGCCGATATCGTCGATGTGCGCTTCGCCGTGCAATATCAGATCAAGTCGCCTACCGATTTCCTGTACCACAACCTCGATCCGGATCAGAGCGTGACGCAGGCCGCGCAAGCGGCGATCCGTGAAATCGCGGGCAGTCTCAAGACGGACGATCTGCTTTACAAGGATCGCCAGAAACTGCGTTCGCGTCTGACCGAATCCATTCAGCGTTCGCTCGACATGTATCGCACCGGCCTGCAAGTGACCGGCGTCACGGTGCAGAACGTGCAGGTGCCGCAGCAGGTGCAATCCGCGTTCGAGGAAGCGTCGCGCGTGCGTCAGGACAACGAGCGTGCTCGTGATACCGCACAGGCCTACGTCGATCAACTGATCCTGCGCGCCAAGGCCGACGCCGCGAAAATGACCGACGAAGCCACCGCCTACAGCAACCGCGAAGTCACGCAGGCGCAAGGCGATGCCGAGCGCTTCAAGGAAGTATACGCGGAGTATTCGAAGGCGCCCGCGGTCATCCGCCAGCAAATGTATCTGGACACGATGCAGCAGATTTACTCGCGTACCACGAAGGTCTACGTCGACAGCAAGTCGGGCAATAACGTGGTGTATCTGCCGCTCGACAAGCTCGTGGAGAGCACGCGCCAGCAAGCGGCGTCGGACGCGGCGGCAAGCGCACCGGCGGCAGCGGCAACGGAAGCGCCGCAAGCGCGTCCGCAAAGTGCGGCGCCGGCATCCGCACCCGCAGCAGCCAGCGCCGCCAGCAATGCCAACGCGGCCAGCGACCCGCTGCGCTCGCGCGATGCGTTCCGCTCGCGCAACCGCTCAGAAGACCTGCAATAAGGAGCGCGCACAACATGAATCGAATCATTGCGCTCGTCGTCGCCATCGTGATCGTGCTGTTTATCGGCTCGTCGATGATCTTTACCGTCGATGAACGTCACGCAGGCATCGTCTCGTCGCACGGCGACAGCAACGCCCAGCTCGACCGCCCCGGCCTGCACTTCAAGCTGCCGCCGCCGTTCCAGACACTCACGCTCATCGATACGTGTACGCTTACTATCAACGAAACCGACGCGGACCGCTTCGCTACGTCAGACAAGAGCGAAGTGCTGGTGAACACGGTCATCAAGTACCGCGTCGCGGATCCGCTCAAGCTGTTCCAGAGCAACGAAAAGAACACGCAGACGGCGCAGGAACGCATCTTCGCGCTGGCGCGCAGTGCGCTGACCAGCGGCTTTGCGAAGCGCACGCTGAACGACGCGCTTGGCAATCAGCAAGCGCTCGCCAGCGAAGCGCAGAAGTCGGTGGAAGACGCGGCGTCGGCGTTCGGCGCGCAGCTCGTGGATTTGCAGATGACGCGCATCGGCTTTCCGTCGGCGGTGGCGGATTCGGTCTACAAGCGCATGATCGCGGAGCGCCAGCAGGCGGCAGCGAACGAGCGCGCGAAAGGCACGGCCGACGCGGATAAGATCAAGGCCGACGCCGAGCGCACGCAACAGCAAATCCTTGCCGATGCGTATAGCCAGGCGCAGTCCATCCGAGGCGAAGGAGATAGTAAGGCCGCCGCCATAGCCGCCGACGCCTACAGACGCGATCCGCAATTCTACCAGTTCTACAAGAGCCTCGAAGCGTACAAGAAGACGTTCAAGCCGGGCGACGTGATCGTTGTCGACCCGAGCAGCGAATTCTTCCACTTCATGCGTGGTTCGAACGGCGGCGGCAGCGTGGACACGTCTGCACCGCCCGCTATGGCCCAGCGCTGAGCGTGCCCGCAGCGCGCCGCCATTTCCGGGCGGCGCTTTCTCTTTTTTTGAGACATGCTTGAGACGTTCGTTCGTTACTGCTCGCACTCGCGTTGATGCTCATCATCGAAGGGATGTTCCCTTCGTGTTCCTGCCCACCTGGCGCGACACGTTCCGCCGTATTGCGGAGCGGCCGCCGCATCACATCCGTATCGGTGGGCTCGTTGCTATAGTGCTGGGGTTGATTCTGCTGCTTATCGCCACCTGAGAAATTCGCCTAAATCTGTTCCTAATCTCCCCTCCCGTCTTTCGCGCGCTTAAGCGACGGCGCGCGCTCCGTAGGAAACGCATCGATGTCCACCTGGTTACTTCCCGAGAATATCGCCGACGTCTTGCCGTCGGAAGCCCGCAAGATCGAAGAGCTGCGCCGCCGTCTGCTTGACCGTTTCCGTTCGTACGGTTACGAGCTGGTGATGCCGCCGATGCTCGAATACATCGAATCGCTGCTGACGAGCGGCGGCAGCGACCTGAATCTGCGCACATTCAAGCTCGTCGATCAATTATCCGGCCGCACGCTGGGCTTGCGCGCGGACATCACGCCGCAGGTGTCGCGTATCGATGCGCACTTGCTGAACCGCCAGGGCGTGACGCGCCTGTGTTACGCGGGCGTCGTGCTGCACACGCGTCCGCGCAGCCTGCACGCCACGCGCGAGCAGATTCAGATCGGCACGGAAATCTACGGTCACGCGGGACTGGAAGCGGATGTCGAAATCCAGCAACTGATGCTCGATTCGCTGCATCTCGCCGGCCTGACGAAAGTGCGTCTCGACCTGGCGCACGCGGGCGTGCTGGCTGCGCTGCTGGAACTGGAGCCGGCGGCGGCATCGCTCGGGGAAGGGCTGTATGGCGCGCTGGCGAGCAAGGATATGCCACGCCTGAACGAACTGACCGCGCATCTCGGCCAGGTGCCGCGTGAGGCGTTGCGCGCGCTGCCGTTTCTGTATGGCGATGCATCGGTGCTGGAAACGGCGCGTGGCCGTTTGCCGAATCTGCCGGTGATCGCGCGGGCGCTGGACGATCTCGCGTTCCTAGCATCGCAAGTGGGATGCGCGGAAGTGATGATCGATCTTGCGGATCTGCGTGGCTACGCGTACCACAGCGGCGTGATGTTCTCCGCCTATGTCGATGGCGCGCCCAACGCCGTCGCACGCGGTGGTCGTTATGACGACGTGGGCCTTGCGTACGGTCGTGCACGTCCGGCGACAGGTTTTTCGCTGGACCTACGCGAAGTGACGTGCATTTCCCCGGTCGCCGCTCGCGGCAGCGCAATCCTCGCCCCGTGGAAGCACGATGAACCGCTGCGCGCCGCGATTTCCGCCTTGCGCGATGCCGACGAAGTGGTCATCCAGGCGCTGCCCGGTCACGATCACGATCTGGATGAATTCGCCTGCGACCGCGTGCTGGTGGAACGCGACGGAAAATGGTCCGTCGAAGCACGCACTTAAAGAAAAGTTGCCCATCGATAAGGCGAGCGTGACGAAAACACGAAACATAAACATATCCCGAAAAACTCGGAACCATCCGTGAACATAGGTAAAATACATTATTAACCAGCTAACGAATCAACATGTCTGCCAGTGCAGTGAATGTGAACCCAGGGCGCAATGTCGTCGTGGTGGGCACCCAATGGGGTGATGAGGGCAAGGGCAAGATCGTCGACTGGCTGACGGACCACGCCCAGGGCGTTGTGCGTTTCCAGGGCGGTCATAACGCCGGACACACGCTCATCATCGATGGCAAGAAGACCATTCTTCGCCTCATCCCGTCGGGCATCATGCGCGCCGGCACGGCTTGTTATATCGGCAGCGGCGTAGTTCTGTCGCAGGAAGCGCTGTTCAAGGAAATCGACGAACTGGAGTCGGCGGGTATCGACGTCCAGAAGCGCCTGTTCATTTCCGAAGCCGCCACGCTCGTTCTCCCGTATCACGTCGCCATCGACCAGGCGCGCGAAGCCAAGCGCGGCGCGGGCAAGATCGGCACGACGGGACGTGGCATCGGCCCGGCGTACGAGGACAAGGTGGCGCGTCGCGGCCTGCGCGTGCAGGACCTGTTCGACCGCGCGGTGTTCGAAACGCGCCTCGCCGAAGCGCTCGACTTCCATAACTTCGTGCTGACGCAGTATCTGGGCGCGAAAGCCGTCGACTATCAGGAAACGCTCGACACGATGCTCGGCTACGCCGACCGTCTCGCGCCCATGGTCACGGACGTCTCCCGCCGTCTCTACGATGCGAACCACGCCGGCAGCAACCTGCTGTTCGAAGGCGCGCAAGGCACGCTGCTCGATATCGATCACGGCACGTATCCGTTCGTCACGTCGAGCAACTGCGTGGCGGGTGCGGCGACGGCTGGCGCGGGCATCGGCCCGCAGCGTCTGAACTACATCCTCGGCATCACGAAGGCGTATTGCACGCGCGTCGGTTCCGGCCCGTTCCCGAGCGAACTGTACGATGCCGACAACGCGCAACGCCAGGAGCAAGTGGGCCTGACGCTTGCGACTGTCGGCAAGGAATTTGGCTCGGTCACCGGCCGTCCTCGTCGCACTGGCTGGCTGGACGTCGCAGCGCTGCGCCGCTCGATCCAGATCAACGGCATCTCGGGCCTGTGCATCACCAAGCTCGACGTGCTCGACGGTCTGGACGAGGTGAAGCTTTGCACGGGCTACACGCTCGACGGCAAGCCCGTCGATATCCTGCCGCGCGGCGAGTCCGAAGTCGCACGTTGCGAGCCGGTGTACGAAACCTTCAGCGGCTGGAAGGAAAGCACCATCGGCATCACGCAATGGGATGCGCTGCCGGAAAGCGCACGCGCC
The DNA here is from genome assembly GCA_001045575.1 of Candidatus Burkholderia pumila. Classification (GTDB taxonomy): domain Bacteria; phylum Pseudomonadota; class Gammaproteobacteria; order Burkholderiales; family Burkholderiaceae; genus Caballeronia; species Caballeronia pumila. The sequence goes on along the minus strand of LELG01000026.1, from coordinate 3,058 downwards.
TATCTCTCGCGCGTGCAGGAAGTGGCCGGCGTGCCGATCGACATGGTGTCGACCGGACCGGACCGCGACGAAACCATCTTGCTTCGTCATCCATTCAAGGACTGAGAACGCGCGAGCGTTTCTAGCTGACCGGACGTTGTTGTAAAGAATATGTGGCCGCCTATTTCCCAATATGCGTCCACATTCCGGTAATTTGTAATTAAAAGAGCCTCATCATGATCGCGATGACCGACCCGCGTAACGACGACAAGAACCTCTGGGTCAACTGGGACGAATATCACCGATTGATCGAACTGCTCGCGCTGAAGGTGCACGAGTCGGGCTGGAAATTCGACAAGATTTTGTGTCTCGGGCGCGACGGCCTGCGCGTCGGCGATCAACTCTCGCGCATCTATGACCTGCCGCTGGCGATTCTCGCAACGAGTTCGTACCGCGGGCGGCGAGCACGGAACAGGGCGATCTGGACATCGTGCAGTACATCACGATGACGCGCGGCGAGTTGTCCGGCAACGTGCTGCTGGTGGACGATTTTATGGATTCGGGCGTGATGCTGGTGCGCGTGCAGGAGTATTTGAAAGAGCGTTACCCGGCGATCACGGCGGTGCTCTGGTACAAAGACAAAGCCTGCTCGAAAATCAAGCCAGTTTACCACGTTTAGTTTCTCGAAACGAATCCTTGGATTCACCAGCCATTCTAAGAGTGGGACACCGTGCGCCCGCACAACCTCGATGCGTGAATCAAGCGCGGTTTGCAGAATAGCCGCGGCTGATTTGTTCCTCGCAACCAGATATTATGACACCGTTCATCGATCGGGCATCGCGCCTGATGAACGGCATTTTTTTGTATGTATGGCCATTGTGTACTTGTAAGGCAACGCGTTTGGAGCACGATGCTAAACTGACGCTCGCGCTCACGCCTTGCGTGGTGTAAGCACAACGAGCAACAAAGAGCGAGGCGACATGCTCACGCGTGGCATTAGATAGAATGGCGTTCGATTTTTCCGCCTTGGATGGTTATCACTTTTATGACTAATTCGACTCACGCGCAAGAGCGCAAATATTCTTTGCCATCGCTTGCGCTCGCGGCCGTCGGCGTCGTATTCGGCGACATCGGCACGAGTCCGTTGTACTCTCTCAAGGAAGCCTTTAGCCCCTCGCACGGCATCGCGCTTTCCGAAGCATCCATTCTCGGCGTCATCTCGCTCTTGTTCTGGGCGATCGTGATGGTCGTTGCCGTCAAGTACGTGCTCTTCGTCATGCGTGCGGACAACAACGGCGAAGGCGGCGTGTTCGCCATGACGACGCTCGCGCTGCGCAGCGTGAACAATCCTGGGCGCATGTCCGGCGTGCTGATGATGCTCGGCATCTTCGGCGCCTGCATGTTCTATGGCGATGCGGTCATCACACCCGCAATGTCCGTGATATCGGCGGTGGAAGGTCTCGAACTTGCCGCGCCGAAACTTACGCTTTACGTCATTCCTATCACCATCGTCATTCTGATCCTGCTGTTCTGGATTCAGCGGCACGGCACGGCGGTGGTCGGCAAGCTGTTCGGCCCGATCATGCTGGTCTGGTTCGCAACGCTTGCGGTGCTAGGCGCGTATCAAATCATTCTTGCGCCGGCGGTGCTGGTTGCGCTGAATCCGTACTATGCCCTGTCGTTCATGGCGGCGCATGTGCTGCAGGCGTATATCGTGCTCGGCTCGGTCGTGCTGGTGCTGACGGGCGCGGAAGCGCTATATGCGGACATGGGCCACTTCGGCTCGAAGCCCATTCGCTACGGCTGGTACTGCTTCGTGATGCCGTCGCTGCTGCTCAACTACTTCGGCCAGGGCGCGCTGCTGATGCATTCGCCGAAGGCCATCGAAAGTCCGTTCTTTCTGCTTGCGCCTGAATGGGCGCTGCTGCCGCTCGTGATCCTGTCGACGGTCGCAACCGTGATCGCGTCGCAGGCGGTGATCTCGGGCGCATATTCGCTGACGAGTCAGGCCATTCAGCTCGGCTACGTGCCGCGCATGAAGATTCTGCACACTTCCAAACTGGCGATCGGACAGATCTATATCCCGCTCGTCAACTGGATGCTGCTGTTTATCATTCTGTGCATCGTGATCGGCTTCAAGAGTTCGGAGAATCTGGCGGCGGCGTACGGTCTCGCCGTCACCGCGACCATGCTCGTCACCACTATTCTCGTGTCCGTTGTGATGGTGAATCTGTGGGGCTGGAACCGCTGGCTCGTCGGCGCGATGATCGCGGTGTTTCTGACCATCGATGTCGGTTTCTTCGGCGCGAGCCTGCTGAAGATCGAGCAGGGCGGCTGGTTGCCGTTGTGCATCGGCGGGGCGCTGTTCTTCCTGCTGATGACCTGGTACAAGGGCCGCATGATCGTGAAGGATCACACGGCGGCGGACGGTATTCCGCTGATGCCGTTCCTTCAGGGCTTGCTGGCTCATCCGCCGCATCGCGTGTCCGGCACCGCGATCTATCTCACTGGCAGCGACTCGCTCGTGCCCGTGAGCCTGCTGCACAACCTCAAGCACAACAAGGTGCTGCACGAGCGCACCATCTTCATGAACTTCAAGACGCGCGATATTCCGTATGTCGATAACGCGCATCGCATGGAAGTGAAGGATATCGGCGGTGGGTTGTTCCTCGTGAAGGCCGCGTACGGTTTCAACGAAACGCCCGATGTGAAGGCCGTGCTCGAACAGATCACGCGCACGTATGCGATGACCTTCGAGTTGATGGACACGTCGTTCTTCATGGCGCGCGAGACGGTTGTGCCAACGGAATTGCCGGGCATGTCGGTGTGGCGCGAGCGCGTGTTCGCGTGGATGCATCAAAACGCCGCGAAGCCGCTGGACTTCTTTAGTATTCCGGCGAATCGAGTGGTGGAATTGGGTACGAAGATCGAAATTTAACGGACCTCAAAATCAAAAGTAAGCGCTAATTTGAGCGCACGGGCAAGCGCATGAATGTCGCCTAGCGCTGCAAATCTGCTGGCGCGGGAAGTGCGACGTAGACCTCGGATTTTGCGTATGGTTTTCTTTGGTCAGGCGGCG
>LELG01000259.1 GCA_001045575.1 Candidatus Burkholderia pumila | reverse complement strand
TCGCTACTCTTGCCTGCGCCAGCCAGAATCCGGCAACCACGGGCTTCACACATCGTCGGGACAAACATTGCGGGCTCTCCCACGTTCTTGAGGTCGCTGGGCTCGGTGCTCGCAGGCAAGGGTACCATTGCGAATATCGTCCAGCGGCTCCGCAAAGTTCGGCAGCGAAGCCGCGAGATCATCGATTCGACGGCATGCGGTTCGGCTTCACGCAGAAGCGCAGATTGCCGATCTTCAGCATCTTTTCGTAGGTGGCGGGCAAGGCTTCGCTGGCGCCATCGGAGAGATCGTTCAGTGCGGTTTCCACATCGTCCAGACTGTAGACCTTGCTGAACGACGCTACCGCCAGTTCCTGTCTGACCACGGCCGTCGTCATGTCACAACTTTATATGCTCAACGAGTTCAGTGTATCGACAACAAAACCACGCGCAAGCGAGCACTCGCAGGCGTTTGCTGCCAATTTCGCAGCGCGCTTTTGCTCGATGGCGAAAGGGCAGCGAAAGGCGCGCGCGAGTATCATCGTCAAGTCGAATCTGGCGGGTTCGGATCGTGCTTCTCAAGCTGCGAGCTGAGATGCCCCTGAACTCTGAACCGTATATGCATCGTTTTGTCAGAAAGAAATCGTCGGGGAACGCCGATCCAGCGGCCAGTGCCGCGAATCCGAAGCCCGCGCGGGAGAAGCTTTCAATGCCGAAAACAATACGTTACGCTCTTTTCCTTGCCGCATTTGCCGCCGCCACCTCCGTGACTTCTGGTGCGATGGCGCAGACTCCACCGCCGCAACCCGTCAAATGGGAACTGCAAGTTATCCGCGACGGCCAGCCGATCGATTCGTTCGGCGCGACGACCAACGTCGGCCAGACGAAGACGGATACCCACCACAACGTCGTGAAGAATCGCGTCGGATGCGCGGATCAGCCGGCGGGCGACATCGATCTGTCACGCATCCTCACCATTTCATCCACGCACGCGAACGCGGACGACATCACGCTCCGAAGCGCAAGAAACCTTGCAGGGCGATGCATCGCACACGCTGCCGTCCGGCTGCAAGGTGCCGCCTGCGCCGCGTCAGGTGAGCGCGTCGCATCCGGGGACTCGCTTTGAAGCCGGGCGAGTGGTCACAATGGCAGATCGTCGATAGCAATCCGTCGCTGGCGTACAAGGTGCGCGCCACGCTGGCGAATTCCGCGACGCCGGATTTCACGGCAGTGAGCTGGAATCTGCACAAGGGCCACTCGCCGCTCGGACTGCGCGCATGGAACGCGATGCAGCGGTGGGTTCAAACCACGAATGCCGACGTCTATTTCCTCCAGGAAGCGATGGCGCGCTGCATGCGGCAGCCGGTGCTGACCGCCGGCTGCCGCAATCCGCTGATCGCGCCGCTCGACGATGTCTGGCATTGCCAGGCCACCGAAATTGCGACCGCGCTCGAATTGCATATCGCGCTCGGGCCGAACGTGTTTAAGTCGTCTTGGCGTCATGGAAACGCGATTTTGTCGCCGCATCCGCTGGATCTTTCCGGTCGTTGGGATATCTCGGCGCATCGCTTCGAGAAGCGCGGTTTGCTGGTCGCGCGCGCGACCTTCGCCGGTCATAGCGTGACGCTGCTATGCGCGCATCTGGCGCTGACGCGCGCAGCGCGGCTGCGGCAAATGAACTGGATCGCGCACTGGATTGCGAAGGAAGCGCCGGAAGGTCCGCTCGTGCTCGCGGGTGATTTCAACGACTGGCGCAACGATTCCGTGCCGCTCTTCACCGACTTCGGCATGAATGAAGTGGCGACCATGCTCGGCGAATCGGGCCGGACGTTTCCGGCGTTTTCACCGGCGCTGGCGCTCGACAAGATGTTCGTGCGCGGCCTGAAACCGGTTGAGTGGATCGTGCCGACGCAGGATACGGCGTGGCTCTCGGACCACTTGCCGTATATGGCACGGCTGCGTGTGGAGTAAAAGCGCTTACTTCGTAAGCAGCGCTTCGAGATCGACGATCGAAACCGGCTTCGTGAAGTGATGATCGAAGCCGGCGTTCATTGCGTCCTGGCGGTCGGCGTCGCTGCCATAGCCGGTCATGGCGAGCAGCAGCGCGTGCTGCATCACCGGCCGCTTGCGCATTTCGCGCGCGACTTCGAAACCGTCCATGCCCGGCAGGCCGATATCGAGCACCACGACATCCGGTTTGAATTCATTGATCGATGCCAGCGCGCGCGGGCCATCGTGCTCCGTGCGAACTTCGTGTCCAAGGGCTTCGAGCAGCATCGACATGGCAAACGCCGCCTCGACGCTGTCATCGACTAGCAGGATGCGACAGTTGGCCGCCATGCCGCCGGTAGAGTCGGCGGTGATATTCATGGGTTGTCCCCGTTGTGCAGACCGCGAGCCTTGTGTGAAACCGAGCATCGCGTTATTTTGAGATAGCGTCGAAGACTTTAGCACACGCTCAAACCAGTGCCGACGAACGAGAGCGCAATACGGACGTGCGGCGGCTCTGCTATCGTGAGCGAAACGCTGGCATTTCCCGCCATGTTCGACCTTTTCGACGACATCACCAAGCCCGACATCGACTGGAAACCCGACTGTATCGATGCCGACGCCGCCTCCGATCTGATGGGCGCGCTGATTGCCGAAGTCGCGTGGCAGCAGGACATCATGTCGACGCTGGGCGGCCGTGCCCTTCCCGCGCCTGACCGCGTGACAGGGCGAGACGGACGCGGTGTATGTCTACTCTGGGATCAAAAACGTGCTGCAGCCCTGGACGCCTGCGGTCGCTTCACTGCGTGCCGAGGCAGAAAAAGCTTGCTGCGATGCACGATTCAACAGTGTGTTTTTGAACCGCTATCGCACGGGACTGGACAGCATGGGCTGGCACGCGGACAAGGAACGCGAACTCGGGCCGAAGCCGGTGAGCACGTCCATCAGTCTGGGAGCCACGCGCACCTTCGAGTTTCGCCACGCGAAGACGCATGCGACGCACGCGCTCGCTCTGACGCACGGCAGCTTGTTGGTGATGCGCGGACGCACGCAGCTCGAATGGATTCATCGCGCGCCAGCGCCGTCACGCCGATGCAGGTCCGCGCTGGTGACGGCTTCGGCTGAAAATACGTGCGGTAGACGGCGTTCATCGCGTCGTAATCGCGCTTGAATTCGGTCAGAAAGAGCGCACGATCACCACTTGTCGAGCGTCAGTTCCAAACCCGTTAGCACGAGAATCAGGTTATCCATCACACGGCGCGTCTGCGCTGCGATGCCTTCGGGCAAGGGCGCGCTGTCGTCGTCGGCATCGGTGGGCATCTGGCCGATGAGGAACACTCAGCCATCTGCTTCCGCGGCGTACGAGAACGGACCGACGGGCGTGAGCGCGCCATCGATCATCGAGAATTTGACTTGGTTCCTCACGATGTCTCCTGTCTGGGAAACCCTTAGCGCACCAAAATTACGGCTCGACGATTGTTAGGGGAAGTCCGCATGCTGCCTTTCCCTATTCTAGCCGATGCCACCCTGCGCATGCTGATCGCGCTGCTGATCGGATACGCGATCGGGCTCGACCGCGATCTGCACGACAAGCCGACCGGCATCAAGACGCTCGGACTGGTGTCGCTCGGCGCGTGCATCGCCACGATGTGCGCGATGGACTTTTCCGCCGAATCCGTCTTCGATCACACCGATGTGTCGCGCGTCATGCAGGGTATCGTCACCGGCATCGGGTTTTTCTGGGCGCGGGCGTCATCATCCAGAATCCGAGCGAGAACCACGTGCGTGGACTAACGACGGCGGCATCGATCTGGGTGACGGCGGCGGTCGGGATTCTGTGCGGCATGGGCGTGTGGAGCCTCGCGCTCATTGCCACGATTCTGGCGCTCGTGGACATGACGCGGTTGCGGCCCGCCATTTTTGCCCCGTAGAGCAGGGAATCGGCGCGCCATGGTCGCGCCGAGCGTCTCGCGGCCGCCTACGCCGCGATGCCCGCGCTGAAAGCGTAGAAAAACACGTCGTCGCCCGGCATGCCGCAGGGCGTCGATTCGACTGTCTTACGCAGGCGTTCGACCAGCGGTCACATCGCCGATCTGCTCCGAGCGGCACACGAGACAGAACGCTTCCCCGCCGAAGCGCCCGAATGCATCGCCTTCACGAATGCGCGGCTTTGACAATGGAGGCGAAATGGCGCAGCATTTCATCGCCCGCGGCGTGGCCGTAACGGTCGTTCACGCTCTTGAAGTGATCGACATTGACCACGGCCGATATATTCGCGATACCCGTCCTGCGCTGCCGGCGCGAGGCGTTCGAGACGCTGCGCCAGGCGATTGTGCGCCATCGTCGTCACCAAGCTAATCGAGAGCGTCGGCAAGACAAGAATGCCGAATGCGAGGAAGGTGATCTGCATCGGGCCGGGCTGAAGCAGCGTTGTTTGCGGCGGCGCGACGAAGTAGGTCGCGCCGAGCAACGCCGCCCACGCGACGAACAGATAGTTGTAGCCGCGCCGCTCGGGCGGACGCGAAATCCATCACGCGGCCGAAAATCGCCAGCTCGCACGCCGAGTCACATGGTCCAGCCAACCGCGCGTTGCAGTCGGCTTTCGCGGATGCCGAAAAACTCGTTGCAGCCTTCGTAAATGCGTAGGACCGTCGCCGCCAGCGCCTGATTCGCCACGACGATGCCGAGCCATGCCGGCGCGACTTTCTGCGACGCGAACAGCACGAGCGAGCCGACCGCGATGGCATTCGCCCAGATCCAGCGACGCACGCCGGGAATCGCGTGAGAGCGCAGCGAGATCAGCACGAGTATCGAAAGAATGCGCGATAGCGCAGTGACGACGAGGATACTAACGGGACTGAACATGAAAATCGGGGGCGCGAAAACGAGTAGAGCGCAGGGATCTTTTTAAGACGCGTCTGCACAATTCGTTTCAGACGCGTGCGACAAGCGTGGATGTAGGCTCGACAGAAAACAATATGCGTTGGGAGCCCCTCTCTCCTCACCTCGCACGGCCTGTCTATGCCGAGGTCGGTCACGAAGTCGATACCATCCATCCAGAGGTTCTGACTCGCGGCGAGTCGATGAAGATCAAGTTCATCATGCGCGCCATCTCTACGATTTGCGCAGCGCTTTGCGCATCATCCATAAATTGCCCAACGCAAATAACGGCGTGATTT
>LELG01000258.1 GCA_001045575.1 Candidatus Burkholderia pumila | reverse complement strand
CATGGTGGGTGGTTTTTTTTTGTTGTTCGCTGGTTTCCGACTTCGACAATCAGATTCTCAGCTGAAACCACCACCGCCTTCAATTTCCCGCCTCAGCTTCTCCGTACACCACTTCCGACTTTAGCTCGTGGGCAGAGGCACGACGGTTTTGCGCGGAAAAATACGCAACGGGAAGCGCTTCAAAGAGAACTTCATCCAGGGGTGTTTTCTGATGAGGGGCTCAGGGACCTTGATTGCAACGACGTTGATCCACGATCCATTTCTCTGATGCCTGCATTGCCGATGTGGAACATCTGCCGATTACGCCTATGCGGCGAGCCTTCGACCGGGTTTTACGCGCCCCTTACCAGCTTCGATCCTTTTCAGAGAGCGCGGGTGATCCCAGTCTCAGAGCTGATATATGCAGAGAGGTACTTCCTGAAAGAGACTGTTACACCTGATTAAGTCCTGATTGTACCATGGACTCAGTATGGTGCCCTGTTGTTAATAGCGATGCATCTAGTCGGCCACACAAAGCAGATCCATTTCGGCGTGCCGGGATATCTGGACCTCGTGAAAAACTTTGAGCGTGTTGGGTTCAGAGCGCTGGGTCATCTGGTTGACAGCGAGGGAGTGAGGTTAAATTATCAACTTATCAAACCTGGCGATATTGTTTACCTTATGCCAGAACATCATTTTCCACAGTGCGTGACGTTAAGCAGTGAACGCTGCACGACGCTTGAGAGCTACTCACGCGAACATAATATTGTCACCATTGAAGACGATTACGATAGTGAATTCTATTATAATCATCGACCAGTGCCTCTTTAAAATCAACGCCCGGTTGGTCGCAAGTTGTCTATATCGGTACCTTTTCGAAAATACTGTTTAAAAATCTGCGCTTAGGTTATATCGTGACTACTCCACAACTAGTCTGCTCGTTGTAAGCGTTGCACTGGGCGTTATCACGAGTACAAGCGGTTTAACCCAGATCTGGGTGCATGAACTCTTTAACGCAAAGGTATTGAGCCGGCACGTGCAAAGAATGCGTAACGTGTACTGTCCTGCGTAAGCGGGATGCTGTCGCAGAGTTTATCACGCGGGCATTTCCACAGTGGAAATATGCGTTGCCGAAGGGCGGACTGCAATTCTTTATTAATGTTGGAGAGCGTCGGACTGTCGAGCGTGTTTTAAGGTTGTGTAAAGAACGGGCTTTGAATTTTCCGCATCCTGCGCAGTATTGTAGCGACCAGAACGGAACAACGCAGAGTGAAGAAAGCTTTCTCATCATCGATTTTAGCTCAGCGCCCCTGAAAAGCATCCTTTCGGCGCTTGCAGGAATAAAAGCGAATCTCTGAGTGATATCGGGATGTTGTCATACGCCGGTTATCACGGACGCCGGGCTTTTGATCTTGGTGAATTCTCGCTGTGAAAACCCGCGTTAATCTGGTTGGAAATGGTAAAGGTAACGGCGCGTGCGATTGTCAGTCTGGGTGCATTGCTGTACCGGCCATGAAGAGATCCCGCCGCGAGCTTGTGCGTTCGTATTGCCAATGGTGCGCCGTCTCTCTCTCTATATGCCTGTAGTTTCAGGCCAGGCAACCCCCTTCAGCCACCGGGTCAAGTCGGCGATTTCTTCCTCTACCATGGTCATGCTCCGCAAGATAGGTGCGGAACATGACTTTACCGCTTCGTGCGGAGAGCCAGTCGCGGGTCGCGCCAGCTATTCGGGAGGGGTGATCCGGTCCTGCGTCCCGTGACCGATGAACACCGGTGTGTCCCGTACAGCGATGGCGTATTCGTGCGCAAGTGTATCGGCCATCAGCAACCATCTGGAGAGGACGGCGATGCCCCTAGGCGTTGCAGGAAACTCAGTCCCGTCAGAAGGGACAACGCGGCACCCTGAGAGAACCCAATTACGATCCGCTCAGGTGCCGTTCCTCGTCTGATTTCAGCCTTAACCAGATTGGTGAGGTAAGCCTGCGCGTTCCTCAGCGCTGCGACATCCTCATGCAAGGTGAAACGGATATCGGGCAGGTCAAACCACGCGGACAGACGCTGGTTCGCGTAAATTGTGACAGACCGCAGCGGTGTGGTTGAAAGCAGAAACCGGATTGGGCGTGAAAATCCCTGCGCCAGCAGGTTCATGAGTGGGGCGTAGTGTGCACCCTCGGTGCCGAGTCCATGAATGAAAAGGACGATGATTTCAGGTGATGGCCCGCTTTCTATCGTCAGGGGTGGACGGGGCACAGGGGGACTAAGGGGATATTCCTTAGCTAGACTGACAAAAGTCTGATGTTGTTAAAGTAAAACTATACGCGTATTATCGTATATATTGCTCAGGAGAATCCACATGGAATTACATATCTGGTCTGACTATGTCTGCCCTTATTGCTATATCGGTAAGCGCCATCTGGAACAGGCACTTGCCGAATTCAGGTATGCGGCAGAAGTTGAGGTCGTTTTCAGAGTGTTTGAATTGGACCGGACGGCCAGCCGACAACACAGCAGCGGATTGAACACAAGTACCGCAGGAGCCCTGAGTCTGCGCGGACCATGATCGATCACATCGTTGCGATGGGGCACGAGCAGGGCTGGCGATGCACTACGACACGGTTCGCTACACTAACACCTTCGACGCTCACAGGTTGATATGCTTTGCGCGAACGAAGAGCGGGGCGCTGGCCATGTCTGAACGACTGTTCCGCGCTTACTTTCACTGAGAACCGTAAACTAGCGGATCACGCCGTGTTGCTGCAAATTGCCATGGACGCCGGACTTGGCGAAACAGAGACCAGCCTCATGCTGAGGTCAGACACTTTCGGATGAGGTCAGGGAAGACGAGGCCAGAGCAGAAAGACTTGGCATTCATGGCGTGCCCTGTTTTGTCCTTGAAGATGAAACGGAATTGTCGGGTGCCCAAGCCAAGGGCTGCTTTGCTCAAAGCGCTACAGGATAGCCGGGAAAGAGCCCTTGCCGATACTGTCGGAGGCGCTACGTCCTGACAGGACGATGCGTTCAGCGGGCTGGTGAATAACCACGAGCGGCCCGGCTTGCTGTGAACGAACCTGGTGACAGGGAGCATCTGCTGATTCCATCCTTATCCGGACGTCTGACGTTCCTGCTGATATTCACGCAAAACCTTCCGCGTCAGCGGGTCATGGCGCAACGGTTGCAAAATGGCGTCCAACAGTCCGGGAAAACGGGCATCAAGATCGTCACGGCGCAAAGACAGTCTGTATTCCTGCCCGATGCGCCGCTGCCATACAACGCCGCTGTCGCGCAAAATGCGAAAGTGATGCGTCATCGTCGATTTACCGACTGTTGGCAGTACGGCACAGCACGGATGTTCACCGCCTTCGGCAATCATACGCACGGCAGCCAGCCGCAAAGGACTGGCCAGTGCAGCGAGCACCTCATCCAGGCGTATCTGGTCTTTGCGCGGATGGTTGAGACTTTTCATGGTGCAAATGGTACTCAAGAAATCGTACACTGTCGATCAATATTACTGGTCATCTGGCTCGATACTCGTGATGGAGCGTGCTATGAGAAGTATCGGTGCCAGCTCGCTATCACTGTCGGCCAATACGAACTCAGTCTTTACCATTACTTTAACAATCAATTAAAAAGCCCTGGGAGGCGTGATGACTACGGTGAAGAAAAGAACCCGAAATTTCCTGGCTGATATGATATTTATTGCTTTTTTGGGCACCTCGCCTTTAGCAGGCATGGGGTGTTACCGACCGGACCGGTTCACACGTTTATCATTTGTCAGTGCGGGATCTGCGTTATTGACGGCGAGTCAAAGAACTGTGTGCGCTGGCGCAGGGAACGGTCGTTCCGGCTGCGTAACGACCGCCGCCCGGGGTTCGGGACGCCCCGGAGCGTCCGGCGGGTGGCAGAGAATTTGTCCATCGTCAGGGCCGCATTACGGGACAGCGAGCACTAATCTTGACCAAATGAGCGCGTCGCGCAATCTCATCCGGGCCGGTTAACCAGGGAGGGTCGCAGATATATGCTTTCCCGGCCGCGGTCATGCCCGGACAGTAATCCTAGGGCGTGGTCTGTCTTATCAGGATTAAGGCTGCTTGTTGAGCGTGATGCGGCCAGTATTGTTGCAAACCTGGCGCGATGGTCTTATTTTGCCTGCCTGTGACAGCGGCCGTGTCGGCATGGCAGCACCTTGCTCGTTCTCTTTCTGTTTCTGCACCTGTCTTCGAACTGAGTGCAGAATGAATCACCGCGTTATTCCCTGCCACTTTGACATACGTGTTTGCCGCAACTTTCTGCGCCGGGTGTTGAGACACGGCTGAATGTGCGCTGTGGTTCCATCAATGCATTCAGCCGCTGTTGAGGACAGCGGGTCCTCCGGTCTGTAGTCGACCTTTTCTTCGCTCTATCATCCTTGTCCGACTCCCCCTCATGCGCTCTTGACCCGCCTTCGCCGTTTCACCCTGACGCTTGCCCTTGCCGTTGGGGTTGGCGCTCCGGCCATCACGTTCGCACAATCAACTACCGTAGGATTTTCGGTTCTGCTCCCGGTGCAACGGATGGGAGCGTTCAGATCATCGGCGCGACGGGCATGACCCGCGAAGTGCCGGTTGATGTACAAGGTCGATACCGGGCCGGGCACCTGCCTTTGGGCACCTAACCTATACAGTCAACCTGATCAAGGATGGCCAGATCGTCGATACGCGCCGGAACGTGACATTCACTGTCGGTGCCGGTTCTGAGGTTTCCTTTACGCCTGCAGCGGCCGCCAGCGCTGCGCAATCGCTCGATGCGATCACGGTCCGAGCAAACCGTTTACCTCCGATCGATGTGTCCGCGGTGGATTCGCGCACCGTCGTCACGGCAGACAAGCTGGCACGACTGCCCCTCGGCCGCGACGCGGAATCCATCGCCCTGCTGGCTCCCGGCATCGTGCCCGGTTCGGGTTCTTTGGCTGGGTGGTGTCGTTCGGTGGTGCCGGCGTCACGGAGAACGCTTATTACATCAACGGCTACAGTCTGACCCGCTGAAGAACCTTGGCGGTGTCGGCCTGCCATTTTGCCCCGATGGGCGGGCAAATTCCCCGCCTGTGGGCAACCTAAAATCCCCCACCTAGAAATCGCGGAGCATGATGCTGGCGCGCGAGGTCTGGCAGGACGTTATTACCTTGCACCCCTTGAAGAAGGA
>LELG01000257.1 GCA_001045575.1 Candidatus Burkholderia pumila | reverse complement strand
AACATGCGAATCCTCGATCGTTCTCGGCGCGCCGGGGCGCGGCGCATCGAGCAGACCATCCAAACGATAAGCAACAAAGCCTGCCGGCCACTTCGAAACGGTTTGTTGAGTGATTCGCAGTTTTGCCGAAACAACCGTTTATTGCTTTCCGGTCGCCGCGTCCATGACAGCATCGGCTCGCGGGCTTGCGTCCTTGCCGCGCTCCTCGCCCAACGGCTGGCCGGGGTCGCCTTCGCCATCTCATCTCTTCCTCGTGACGGGTCAGGTTCATGCCCGTATGCACCAGCGCCACATGCGTGAATGCCTGCGGGAAGTTACCGACCATTCGTTTCGCCACCGTGTCGTACTCTTCGGCAAACAGCCCGACATCATTCGCCAGGCCGATGAGCCGCTCGAACATGTCGTGCGCTTCGTCCATCCGGCCCTTCAAAGCGAAGTTGTCCACCAGCCAGAAGCTACAAGCCAAAAACGTGCCTTCTCCCGGCGGTAGACCGTCCGAAACCTCGGTCGTGTGATAGCGCTTGACGAAGCCATCGTGCGTCAAAGTCGTCTCGATCGCATGTACGGTTCCGGTCACACTCGGATCGTTTGGCGGCAGAAAACCGAGCAATGGAATCAGCAGCAGGCTCGCGTCGAGCGCCTCGCTGCCGTACGCCTGCTTGAACGAATTGGGTTTCGGATTCCAGCTTTTTCTTCAGCACCTGCGCGCGGATGCGGGCGCGCATCTCGCGCCAGTGATCGATCGGCCCGGGCAGTTCGAAGGTCTCCGCCGACTTGATCGCGCGGTCGAAGGTGACCCACGCCATTACCTTGGAGAAGGTGAAGTGTTGCTTGCCGCCGCACACTTCCCAGATGTCCTCGTCGGGTTCTTCCTAGATGATTTCGAGGTGGGCGAGCATCGCGCATTGGATCGACCATGCGGTTTCATCGCTTTGCAGGCCGCCGACGCGGTGAGATGCAGCGCGTTCATCACTTCGCCGTAGACATCGAGCTGAAGCTGATCGACCGCGCCATTGCCAATGCGCACCGGCTGCGACCCTTCATAACCCGGCAGCCACTTGATTTCCCATTTGGGCAAGCGGTGCTCGCCCGCGATGCCGTACATGATCTGTATCTGCGCATCTGTATCTGCGAAGGCGAACCCGCTATCACACGCCCGAGCCACGCGCGCCAGGCACGGGCTTCGTCGTAATAGCCGCCGCGCATCATGGCGAGCAGGGTGATGGTCGCGTCGCGCAGCCAGCAGTAGCGATAGTCCCAGCTGCCCGAACAGCTCGTACGCGAGCGCATTCAAAGTGATCAGCGAGCGCCGGATGGCAGGCGCGTAGCGGCCTTTCAGTTCGCTCGGACGCTGACCATTCGCGCCAGTGGTTTCGGTGCGCGCGAGTTGCGTATGCGGATCGTGCGCAGGCGGCAGGCGCAGATGCGATTGCGAATAGCACAGCGAAAACGGCACACGTTCACCAAAGCTGACATCGAAACACGCAGTCGTGCGCATATTCTCGCCAACGAGATCGGCCGGCATGCGCAGCACCGCGAGATCGGGACCGGAGATGATGCCGCTCGCATCCGGCTGACCCACGGCACCGCGGAGCCGTAATCGAAGCGCAGCACCAGTTCCATGTTCATGCGCACAGTCCCGCGCTTGCCGATGAGACGATGCGCACCAGTTCCGAATGCCCGTTGATAGTCACCGCGCTCTGAAGCGTCTCGAAGTCAGTTTCGAGGATCAGCGTGTCGTCGCGGTAGCGGCGGCAGATGACGGGGTGTTCGCCATCGGCGAGTTCGGGGAGCGATCAGCCATCGGCCATGTTCGGGCGTGCAGAGGAGAGCGGCGAAGCAGGCGCTCGAATCGAAGCGCGGCCAGCAAAGCCAATCGACGGAACCGTCGCGCGAAATCAGGGCTGCGATGTGGCCGTCGCCGACCATCGCATAGTCTTCAATCTGAACTGGCATAAGCAAACATCTTCCTGCTGACGATGGCGCGTTTGCAAAAACACACGCGTACACCGTGGGTTGAAGTAAGTGCGGATGCATCGGAGCGCTGCTGCATGGCAAGAAGTACGAATGGCGCGCTCATACATTAGTTCACGCCGCATTCTGCCAAAATCGTTCGTACTCGGCAGGAAAGCGGGCACGGCGCTTCGCCCGTGCGCGTCCGGACGCGCCGTGTTCGATTACTTTCGACTGATGGTTAGAATGAAGGTCCATGTAAGCTGCTGTCCGGCTTGCATCGCCACCGGTCGCAGAAGCACAGAAGCATCGCAGTTCGTTCTCAACACGTGTTCAACATTGTGACATGAGGAACAGAACCATGCTCCATCCGTCGAAAGCCAACTGCATCGCCATTCTTTCTGCCGCGAGCTGCGTGAGCGACACGGATTCGCTCCTCGTGCTCGATCCCACGCGCCTCGGCCTGTCGCGCCATGCGCTGGTCAATGCGGCCGTCTTTCTCACCGAGCGCGGCTGCTTCAGCCGCTATACCTGCGAAGTCGGCCATTTCTCGGTCAGCGCGCTGTCGCTTCAGGGACGCATGCGTCTCGATCAATTGGCCAACCGCTGACCCTTCCTCTCCCATTTGCGTGACACTGTGCGCATGCCCGCGACTCACCTCGTGTGCATGGTTTTTTGCCGTGCCTGACGCTTACGTATCGAAAGCGAAATCGTCGACGCCAAACGGCGTCAGACCGCAAACGCATCAGAAATGCGCGTTGCCCATGCCGAACAGCCCGATCAGTCCGATGACGATCAGATAGATCGCAACGATGAAGTTGAGCAGGCGTGGCATCACCAGAATCAGAATGCCGGCGATCAGTGAAACGAGAGGGGCAAGGCTTACGTGGATGGTCATCGCGGCAACTCCTTTTTTTGGGTTCGAATGTTCGCTTGAGGCATCGATGCGCATGGCTGGGAGCAGAATTTGCTCACCCCTGATAACAAGCAGCAAAAAGACAAATGAGGAGGTTTCGATGCATCCGAGCCCATCACCTTGTATCGTTGCTGCGTCGCCGCACCGCGCATTGATGCAAGTCCGCGCATTGATGCAAGTCGCGCGCCAGCTCCGCGGTCTCGCCGCTGATGTTGTCGCTTGCCGCCGCGCAAGCCTTCGTGCAAACGCCCCGCCAGCGACGCCGGCAGCAGCAGCGCACGCGCCCACACCATCGAGCGATATTTACAACCTGCTGATCGGCACGTACACCGGCAGCGGCAAAAGCGAAGGCATCTATGATCTATGTCTATCGTTTCGACACGAGCAACGGCGAACTGACGCGTATCGCCAGCGCGCAGACCGTGAATCCGTCCTATCTCGTCGTGAGCCGCGACCGCAATTACGTGTACGCGGTGAACGAACTGCCCGGCGTCGCAGCGCGGCTGCATCAGCGCGTTCCGGTTTGATCGCACGAGCGGACAGTTGAGCTTCATTAACCGCGTATCGTCCGATGGCAACGATCCCTGCTATCTCGCGCTCTAGCCCGACGGCGAGTATCTGCTCACGGCTAACTATTCGGTTGCGGCGAATCCGGGCGGCAGCTTCGCCGTGTTCCCGCTCGCATCCGATGGCCACGTCGGCCAGTCTGTGCTCGCCGTGCAATCACGAAGGCGGCGGGCCGGTGCAATGGCGGTAGAACAACTCGCATGTCCATTCGACGGTGTTCTCGCCGGACGGACATTATCTGTTCGCGCAGGACCTAGGCGTCGACAAAGTGTATGCGTATCGCTATTCGCCTGATCTATCGGCGAGCAATCGCGGCTTGTTCGGCCCGACCGAAGCGCGCTACGTGCCGATCAACCCCGGCTCTGGCCCGCGCCATCCGCCATCTCGTCTTCGATATCGAGCGGCAAGCACGCCTATCTGACGACCGAACTCAATGCGTCCGTCCTCGTGTTCGACTATCACGACGGCAAGCTCACGCAGACGCAAACCGTGGCGATGACCGCACCCGGCTTCAAAGGTAAGATCGGCGGCGGCACGATCCATCTGTCGCCAGACGGGCGCTTCCTTCCTCTACGCGACCAATCGCGGCGACGCGAACGAACTTGTAGCGTTTGCCGTCGATGCATCGAACGGTCATTTGAAGCTGCTGAAGCGCTATCCGACGCTCGGCAAGACGCCGCGCGAATTTGCGATGGATCCGAGCGGCCGATGGCTGATCGTCGGCAATCAGGAAAGCGACAGCGCGTACTTCTTCCGCCGCGATCCGCAGACGGGCGAAGTGACATCGGACCCGAAGAAACTGACGATCGGCTCGCCGGTCGATTTCAAATTCGTGCCGCCATTGTGATGTGATCGGCGCTTTTCTTCTTTACTCCGCGTGAGGGTCTAGAACGAAGCTTTGCTCGTCGCGGTCTCAAGACGATACTTTGACGGAAAGACATTGGCCGAAGCGGTCACCGTTTCATTGCTGTGCATGCCCGTCGCGACGCTCGCCGCATCGGCCGACGACGGGCAATGCGACTACAGGCATGAATGAGTGGTTGTCGTCGGCGTGCGAGCGTGTGATGCGCGTTGCGCACGACGGCACGTGGAATCTTATGGACCGACTACGGCTGGCATATCGATGGCTTCACGGACCGCAAGGAACTGAACCCGTGGTCGTACGGCGGCTGCAAGCACTGGACCTACGCCAACGGCAACGAAGACATCCTCTTCGCGTTCGCCTTTTCGGATTCGCATCACAATTTCGAGCCAATCGGCGATTACACGCGGCAATGGGCAATGGTTCACGAAGCCCGTATTCGGCGGTTTGCAAGCAGGCGGCGGGTATTTCATCGGCGTCACGGCCAGAAAAGCGATGTCGCGCATTACGCGTCGTTGCCTCTGGCTCTGCCGATTGGTTCCATCCGCTTATCACAAAGCGTCCCTGATGGGCACCATCATCCCGCGCATTCCCGGCCTGAACGATGGCGATGCCGCGTTCTTCTGGGGCCGCTACGAGTTCTAGTCCATTGAACCAATGAAATTGCATTGATCATAAAGGTGATGGGCAAAAGAATCTGACTGAAGGCGAGCGCGGTTGATCCTGCTGCTCGACGAAGGGGCCTCGCGCGGGGCCATCATGAACGAATTGCGATGCGATTCGCGTTTCATTACCACATGGCAAACCCGTTTTGCCGGTGAGCGTCTGGCGGGCCTGTACGGCAGGCACCCGGGTCGTGTGCCACGCTGGGATTTGGCGCGGC
>LELG01000256.1 GCA_001045575.1 Candidatus Burkholderia pumila | reverse complement strand
GGAATCTTAGGGTCAAAGTTGCTTTTACTCACACGTCAGAAATATAGCGGTCTAAAAAATGAGCGCACGAGGTACGGATTGCGGCCAATTTTTGAAAACCGCTCCTGAATTTTCGGACCCAACTTTTCTCCCTTTTGAAGAGGCCATCGCGCGACGCCGGTGCGCTTTACCGACTCCATACCAGCTGATCCTGGATTGAGATGTCTGGTGCGAAATCGGGCAAGAATGCAAAATCAACTCGCCCTGTGTACTGGCGACATAATCCTTAACAACTGCCTTCTTATGCGCTGGCAAACCATCGATAATTAAATGGGCCGCTCTTTTGCGATTGAACATCAACTTCTTGATTAGTTGCACGAATAGCTCACCGTTAAGTCATCCTTCATAAGCCGCAAAACCCCAAAGTGCCCTTCGAATTGACAGCGGATGCGGCGCTCATACTTCGTCGCTCGCCGAGGCGCTCGACCACCGGCGTTTCACCGCGCGGCGCCCACGTTCTGGCATGTACCGAGTTAGTACGGAAGCCTGATGTCCCAGAAAAAAATCCGCTTGCTGCTCACGAGTTCGCCTGGCAACGCTCGGATAGGTGTCGCGTTGCCAACGGTCGATGGCTTCCGGATCACGCTGGTAAGCCCGTTGCAACGGCTTTTGTGGGGTCAGGTTCAGGCACGCGAGCATCGTGCCAATCGATGCCAGACCCAGCGTGACGCGAATTTCTGTCGCACGAGGTTCACGAACGAGGTTGCCACCCGCAAGCCACAATCAAAAACGTATTGCATTGGATTCTTGCCATTAATCCAGCGCAGGACCCGCTGCTCCTGCGTCGCAGTAAACGTACGTGGGTACCTGTACCTTTGGCCAAGCGCAGCGCTCGCACACCACGGCCTCGCATCTACGCTCTAATCTTGTATGCTCACGGGCGACGCATCTCAAACGCCGCCGCAACATCATTTGGATGCTCGCCTTCGCGCCATACGCTGAGCCGCCAGAATGCGCATCTCCTTCCTAAGAGATATCGCTCTAGCATAGACCCTGTTCCCGCTAAATTTCTGACTTACGAGTAACAACAAAGGTAACAACAAAACATTGCACCATATTCATGCCCTCCTCTAACAATGAAACTGCTCTCCAACACCCATCCTACGGACTTCTGGATGCTAATCACCTGTCCATTTGGACAGGTGTGCGCGGTCGAACACTTCATTAGATTCTCACCACAACCAGAGAAAGAGCGAACGGCGCTCGTGTTCAAACTTGCTTGAAGAACGTCGCTCAACTCTAAAAAGACGATCGAGATGCGATACCCGCCTATACAGTTAAGGAACCTCTGCTTATAATATCAATTAGTAATGCTACTATGATAATATCCGATCAGGAATTTTAATGACGATGACGCAACTTCATCTCGGCTTGAACCTGTCAATTAATTAACGCGCAAGCGGGATTTTCTAGACGAGACGAGATGAGACGCGTCGTGCGGTGGTCGAGGCTGGTTGATCGAGCCGCATTATCCGAAAGGGAAGACTGGATGTCCGCCATTTCCCATTGTGACGATGTTGCAGATTCACTTCATGCAACGGTGGTTCGATCTGTCGGATCCGGCAATGGAAGAAACCCTCTACGATGTCCCGCTGTCTCGCGAGTTCGCGGGGTTCGATGGTGCGATGGCCCGTCTCTCAGACGAAACGACCATCTTGGGATTTAGGCACCTGCTCGAAGCCCATGGGATCGCTGCGCAAATCCTCGCGGTGGCCAATGAGATCTTGAGTGACAAGAGATTGCTGCTCAAGGTGGGTTCGGCTGTGGACGCTACGTTTATTGGCGCGCCTCGCTCGACGAAGAACGGCTCGGGTTCACGCGACTCGGAGATGCAGTCGACCCAGAGACAATTTGGCTACGTGAAGACGCAATACCGGGAACTGGCGAGGAACGCCGCTCAAATCACTAAGTTACTTGCGCTGAGCAACCGATGGATGATGCGAAAGGTGATGCACCAAAAGCGTTATCGATCGCGATGAATCGGCCCCGGTCCTTCGCTTCATGTCACAACTGCGTGCCCTAGCGGCTTGGTCACGGGACATTAGACCGGTGCGTCGCGCAGAAAGATCAGCCCTGACATACTGTTACTGTCCTACCTTCGTCCCTGTTGAACGACTAGGTATTTGAAACACGTTGTGCAGAGTTTCATTAACTCGTTCCCGATGGCGATAAATAGAACGGGTCAACCCAATCTGGTGAGCGCATGATTATTGACGTTAATCGGCGGGAACTATTGCAGGCTTATCGAATTCGTCTCGCCTCGTCAAAAGATGATTTGCAGCAGATTTTTAGGCTGCGGCATCAAGTGTTTGCTGAAGAGTTGCATTGGGTGCCGCAGGTCAATTCTGGCTTGGAGCATGACCAGTATGACACTCGTGCCACGCTGATTGGAATCTTTGACTCAGATGGATCGGCCATCGGCACTATTCGAATTTTATTCAAGCCTGACATATTCATGCTTGAGCGTGAGTTTGCCATCTTCCTGTCGGACTGCCCGGCGGGCAAAATGGCCCCTGCTGAGATGACACGGCTGTGCGTGAATCCTCGGATACGCCGTAGCGGCTTAGGAAGACAGGCCTCGCAAGCACTGTTTTACGCGGCTTATCTAGAATGCCTGAGCCGAAATGTTCACGAAGCTGATTTCGTATCGACTCCAGCGTTCGTTCATTCTCTTCTCGATAGAGGGTTTCCTTGCGCTCCTTTCGGCAATACCAAGACCCTTTCCGGAGGAGTGAGAAGTGTGGCTGCGCGCATGTATTGGAATCGTTTGGACGTCTTTGAGGTTTTCGGTCTGCACATTCTAAAGCCGTAGTATTCCCCAGTTAAAGGCCTTCGCTACGGCCTGGGACCTGGTGTTGCAATTCAGCTTCGTCATTACGTTTCCAAGATGGAACTTAACTGTTCGCTCGCTTATCCTCAATATGCAAGCAATCTCCCAGTTTATTTTTCCGGCTGCAACCCATTGCAAAACGCTCATTTCCCGATCTGATAGCTTAATAAGCTCATAGTCGGTTGGATCGAGGCTTTCGCTCGCAAATTGAAGATAAGGTGATATTAGCTCTATGACGGCCGCGTGCCTAGGATGCGTAGAGATTTCTTTATCTGAAAATGACGTTACTCTTAACTCCGCGCCGTCGTGATGACATACGCTGAAGCCATCCATAAGCCCGTACTCCGCCGCTTTCTCGATAAAACACTTTCGATCCGGCGTAACAGCTCTGAAAATCTGAGCCCAGCGAACCAACCCTTCAGTCGAAGAGGTCACGACTGAGTCAATCCTATTGATAGCCTCGCTTGTTATAGTATGCAAGTCATTCCTGCGGGAATCCTAGATTGAAAACGTGCTTCAATCCATGCGACGGGGCGAACGGCCTAACCCGGCACGAAATGAAATTTTGGAACGGCAAAATGTTTCGCAATGCAGCATAAATTGCGTCGTTTGTCTCGCAACGAGTTGCAAGTCTAGCGGCTAGTTCGATTATCTGAATCAAGTCATCTTTAGATACGAATCGACAAAGTGAGTGCATTTTCACTCCTGGATCTGCGTGGCGTACGCTGTCGTCAGCGGTTTGACGTAGTTGTGCATGATTGGAATATTCCAGTTGCCGTATCATGCAACGGCGTCATCGAGGTCACTGTATCGGTTCGGTAGATGCTGTAAACGCTTTGGATAAAAGGCCTGAAAGAAAAAGTATGGCTGCCCGGATGTTGACAGAATCCACCAGTCCAATCAACTGGTCTAGGCACTTTCCATCAGCAGGCCGTCTCTGTAAAAGAACCGATACGGCCTATCCGTTCCTTGCGAGAAATATCCAGTTCCAACATTGCAGAGAAACTCATGAAAAATCTAGCTCGTTACCCTCTATGACACTGGCAATTCGAGCATCGCGCGTGGGTCAAACAGCGACTTCTCACTCGCACGGGGCTAGAAAAAATTGCAGATTATCTACATTATTTCGGCAGTGGGATCTGCGGCTGATCACAAAGTTTTGTAGGCAAGAAATGAGCGAGGATCCCACCTCATTTTGTAAAATACCATTCCCTTGCTGCGTACATATGCACCAACAAGCCAGGACGACAACGCCATACTCCCAATAATGCCGGCAGATCAGAGACAACGATTTGAAAAAGATGACAATGTAAGCGCACATGTGTGGGCCGGGGGCACTACATCCTGAGTTTGTTGGTATACCGGAACTCGCTGTAACTCGCAGATGTCTCATCTTTGTTCGTCAATGTCGATCGTCACTGATTTCGCCTGACAAGGGCTGCCGGCTCCAACATAAAACCGTCATCGCTTATTTAGCTCTATGGATCCCCCCGCAATGCAAACGACCATATAAAGTTTTAAGTGGCACCACGTATCACGCGAGACACCCAAAGAACAGACCACACATGCTGTGTAGGAGCTATCGTTGAATCTGGTGTACGCGGTGTAGGGGGCAGGCAGGAGAAGGCGGTGGCGATTAAAAGAGAATTGTTGCTTGCGACGGTAACACTTCCTCAATCGAACTCCACCAACATGGTGAAACATACGCAGAAAACGAGCAGCAGTCAAACAGCAGAAGTGCAAATCGAAGGTGCCGCCGGCCTGGACGATATGATCCAGCAAGGGGGCGCGGCGAATCATGCAGTAGGCAATCGAGGCAGAATTAGCGGCGATGCTCGAGCAATATTCGAATGTGGAGGTGATCGATGGTCGGCGGGTGGTCGTGCGTAACGGCTACTTGCCAGAGCGCGAGATCGTTACTGCCGTGGGTCCTGTGCCAGTCAAGATCCCGAAGGTCCGAGACCACTTGGGTTCAGGCGTGAAGTTCAATTCGACGATCGTGCCGCCTTATGTGCACAGGTCGCCGCGCGTGTCGTCGTCGCTGCCGTGGCTGTACCTGCGCGGCGTCTCGACCAGCGACGTGGGCGACGCGCCCTGTCCGAGCTGCTCCAGCACTTCGCCGGTGGCGACATTCAACACGGCAAACAGGCTCAGGGTCCCGTTTCGGGTTTGTATTCGAAGCCATGACTCTCGGCGCGCCCGGGCCAGACAGAGCGGCAACATCCGGTATTTGCGATCAAGCGCCTGAATGGCCGTTTTCTCGTCCACGCAGAACACCGCCGCATGCAATGGTGGGTTCAGGTACAGGGCCGATCAC
>LELG01000255.1 GCA_001045575.1 Candidatus Burkholderia pumila | reverse complement strand
GCGCGGCAAACAGGCTCAGGGTCCCGTTTCGTGTTTGTATTCGAAGCCATGACTTTCGGCGCGCCCGGGCCAGACAGAGCGGCAACATCCGGTATTTGCGATCAAGCGCCTGAATGGCCGTTTTCTCGTCCACGCAGAACACCGCCGCATGCCATAGTGGGTTCAGATACAGGCCGATCACATCGGCCGCTTTGGCCTCAAAGTCGAGATCGTTGGACACCATATGGGTATCGAGACGATGCGGCCGAATGTCGTGTTTGCGCCAGATACGTTGCACCGTCATGAAGGGCACGCCCAGCTGCGTGGCCAACTTGCGGCTGCTCCAGTACGTCGAGCAGCAGGATCAATCGCGCTCGGCTTCAGTCAAATTCATTTTGCCCATGCACCGATCAGTGTAATTTCATTGGTTCAATGGACTAGCACGCGCTTATTTCGGGCGTACGATAGCTATTTCGTGTTATCTAAGCAATTCTTCAATCTCGTCCAGCGTGGGCGAATGCGCGCCCGAATGACAGCACGCCGCTGCGCCCGCCGCGAGCGCGAACTTCAGATGTTCCGACCAGTCGCCGTGACGTGCCATCAGGCTGTAAAGCAATCCGCCGATGGATGCATCGCCCGCGCCGACCGTATCGGCAACTTCCACGCTCCGTGGCCGCGCGCGATAGATTTCATCGCCCACGTAAAGCGCCGCTTCGGCGGAACCGCGCGTGACGAGCACGGTGGCTTGCGGGTTCATCTCGCGGATTTTGGCAAGCGCGTCTTCCTCGGGAATACCTTTGAACAGCATGTGCAAATCTTCGTCCGATACCTTGATGAGATCGGCCAGGCTCGCCATGTTGCGCAAAATCGGCTCGTAGCCGCGTTCCATTAGATTGCGATAGTTCGGATCGAAGCTGATCTTCACGCCGTGTTCGCGCAACTCGGCGGCGAGCCTGGCGAGCGTCGTGCCCAGCGGCTGGCGCACGAGGCTGATGCAGCCGAAATGCGCCCACTTCACGTGCTCCATCCAGCCTTGCGGCAGTTTCGACGGATCGAACGTGAGGTCCGCGCCGTCCTCGCCCATGAAATAATACATGGGCGGCTGCGTCTTGTGAACGATCGCCAGCAGCGGCGGACGTTCGACGCGCTGCATGAAGCGCATGTCCAGACCGGCGGCGACGCTCGCGTCCCAGAGGTCATCGGAGAAATTATCGATGCCGAGCGATCCCGCGGACGCCGTCGGCAAACCGAGCCGCGCCACCGCGCGCGCGACGTTCCAACCCGCGCCGCCCGGACGCGACAGCCAGCTCGATACATCCGTACGGATCATGTCCGTAAGAATGTCGCCGGCGGAGATGAATTGTGGGAAGTTCGGTTGCTCGCTTGCCATGTTGGTCACCGTGATTGGGGCGCGCGTTCAGCACTTCGTAGCATGCGCCCATCGTATGGTAGTTGGTTTTGCCGGCGGGGCATTTCTCGTCGCCGTACTTGCGGTTGTCGCACGTGAGGATGCGATACCACGCGCCGTATTCGTGATCGACGAAGTGCTTCCAGCTGTAACGCCAGAGCTCGTCGTAGCAATCCCAGAAGCGCTCGCGGCCCGTGCGCGCGCCAAGCAGCGCCGCCGTTGCGAAGCTTTCCGCCTGCACCCAGAAATACTTGTCGTGATCGCAAATGCTGCCGTCCGGTCCGAAGCCGTGCGTAATACAGCCCGCCGTGATGCGTGTCCTACGCGCGGCTGAATCCCGCATCGAACAATTCGATGGCGCACGGCGCCAGCCACGACAATTTTCGATGCCGCTCCAGAATCAGCAGCAGCTTCGCCCATTCGGTTTGGTGTCCCGGTTGAAAGTCCCACGGACGGAAGATGTTCGAACTGTCGGACTCATTGTAATGCCAGTCCACGGACCAGTCTTTTTTGAAATGTTTCCAAACCAGGCCGTTCGACAGCTTCGCCTGCCGCAAGGTGATATTCCCCGCGATTTTTTCCGCGCGATCCAGATAAATGGCATGCCCGTCGCCTCGTACGCTGCGAGCAGCGCTTCGGTCGCGGGCATGTTCGCGTTCTGGTCGCGATAGTCGGACAGTTGCCAGTCGGGCGTGGCTTCGTCGACGTAGAGGCCGGCGTCGGCGTCCCAGAAACGCTTTTCCAGCAGCGCGAAGGTTTCATCGATCATCGGCTTCGCTTCGTCGACGCCCGCAATCGCCGCATGCGCGGCACGCGAGCAGGACGAACGCGAGGCCGTAGCAACGGCGCGTGCCGTCGAGCGTGGCGTTCCAGTGGGCATCACGCAGAAACCTGAACGCGTGGCGCGCGTCGTCCTGGTAGCTCGCGTCGCCGAAATGGCGATACGCCACATCGCGCGTAGTTGAAGACGAAGCGCGTGCTGCTGACGAGATGGCACGTCATGCGGTTGTAGATGGTGCAGTCGTCCTTGCAGAAGTGGAAGAAGCCGCCCGACGGATCGCGGGCGGCCGGCGCGTAGAAGGCGAGCGTGTCGCGTACGTGCGAGAGCAGGAAGTCGCGGCTGCGGAAGTCGATCTCGCGTTCTTCCGGCGCTGCGGCTGCAATGGCGGGTGAAGCGGTCATGTTCATGGCTGGCTTAAGTCCCGTGTCTCTTCCCGTTGAGCGCCCGAGATCGCTTGAGGAATGAAATTCACGTCGACGAGCGTGTCGGCCTGGCCTTGCGCGCTCGCCTGGTCTTCCAACAGCAACTCGACGCCGCATCGCCCGAGCGCTTCCTTGTCGACGGTCACGGTCGAGAGCGGCAGCGGGCATGTCGTCGAAACCGACGAACGCGATGTCCTCCAGCACGCGCCGCCCGTGCGCGATGCAGACACGCATCGTGGCGAGGGCCGCTGCATCGTTATAGGCGAAAACGGCGTTGGGCAGCGGCGCGGATTGCGTGCGCGCGTCGGCGATCAGGCGTTCCATCGCGTCGTCGTCGGCGATATCGGCGGGCAAACCCGGCTGCGTATTCATTTTCAGCGTCGGATCGAAGAGCAGACCGAAATCGAAATAGACTTTCCGATAACTCAGCGCCCGCTGCGCAATGCTGTGATGCGATGCACCAGTGACCCGCCGATGAACGCCACGCGCCTTCTTCCTCCAGGTATCGTGGGGCTGTCGCGGTAAAGCGCGTCGAAGTAATGCTGTTGTTGGCTGCTCATATATCAGGATCACTTCGTAAGGCCGCGTGAGCCGCGCCAGGACATGCTCGGGAAGAATGGGCGCTTGTCCCGTAGCCGAATCCGGTTCGATCTGACTGCGGAACGCCTGCACTGCGCGGCCTTTTCTGGCGTGCGTGGCTTCGTCCAGCACGATGCGCTGCGCGCGGCTCTCCATGGCACGCGCACATCGTCCGGCGATGCCCAGTGCCACGTCCACAACGGCATCTCGGCGAAGGGCGGACGTGCTTCGGTCGCCGCTTCATAGGCGGCCGCGGCCCACGGCTTCGGTAATCCGGATGCCCGTCCATACGCCACGTCGAAAACACGATATCGCCCGGCCTGAAGATGTTCCGCCAGAATGCGCGCGAGTTTCGGCTCCAACTGCTTGCCGCCGCCGTCCTGCAAGCCGAGCCGCGCCACCTGTACCTGCCGCCGCTACAACGCCTCGCGCGTCTACTGCGGACGCACGCTCGCCAGCCGTTCGGGCGGCCATTCCGGCGATTTCGGATGATTGGCTGTGCCGTCCGTCACGGCGACGATCAGCACATTGCG
This sequence comes from Candidatus Burkholderia pumila, assembly GCA_001045575.1. GTDB lineage: Bacteria > Pseudomonadota > Gammaproteobacteria > Burkholderiales > Burkholderiaceae > Caballeronia > Caballeronia pumila. The sequence goes on along the minus strand of LELG01000255.1, from coordinate 1,500 downwards.
GTTGAGTTCGGACAAGTGCGCGATTAGCCCGCCGGTGCCGAGCACTTCATCGTCCGGATGCAGAGCCACGATCCGCCCGCGCGCCGAACGGCACGAGTTCGGCCGGATCGACTTCTGACAGCGCGCCGAGCCGCGCCCAGCTTTGCCAGGACGCTTCGGGGGGCGTAACTTGTCCTTCTCTGGCGATTGTTTTTGTCGCTTCCCGCGCCGCCGTCCGCGTGCAGCATGTCCGCACCGGCCGGCGCGTGGATCGTCAGAGTTGCCATGAAAAGCCTTCCTCCTCTAGCACGCGTTGAGCGAGCGATGCCTGATCGCGCTCCGCATGACTTTGTCGAATGAATACGGGCAAGTCCGCCAGCAGATGTGCGAAATGATCGTCGCGGCAAAGCGGCGCTGCGCCGAGCGCGCGTCCCGCATGGTCGATAACGCACGTTGCCGCCTGCTCCGCGCTCAAGCGGGCGCGCATGGCGGGCAGCATGGCGTCGGCTTGCGGCGCGCGGTCGATCTGCGCAGTGATGTTGCGCAGCAAAGCGGCGGTGGCGCTGAGCGTCGTGTCGACGGTGCCGAGGTGTGCGAGCTTGTGCGGCTCGGCACTTCGATGCGCATCGCGCGCGACGAATTCCGTGATGCCGCCGACGCGCCAAACCAGCACACTGCGATACCTGCGCCGCCTTGCCAGAATCCGGGCCGTTCCAGATACTCACGCGGCGCGCCGATGCGTCGTGCAGGCACGTTTCGAAGTGCACATCGACGCTCGCGCTTGCGTGCATGCCGACCGCCGTCCAGCCGGACTGCGTGACCGTCACGCCTGGCTGGCGCAGATCGACGGCGGCAAGGATGGATTCGTCGCGCTCGTTCCACGCGGTCACCAGCGCATGCGTCACCGATGCTGCGCCCGAGCACCATGCTTTGGTACCCTGAAGATTCAAAATTTCGGAATCGATGCCGCCTTCTGCCTCCAAACGCGCATTCGGCGGTTCTGCTGCCCAGCAGCTCAGCAAGGATCGCAATGCACCCGTTGACCTTCGTAGAGCTTCACGAGCGAGAGATCGAACGCGGCGACCGCGCCGAGCGCCTGCCATCGCGCGAGCGTTGAATCGTGGCCAGGCAGCGGCAGGCGGTCCAGACGCGCATAGATCAGCGCTTTCAAAGCATGCGCTGTCGTCTGTTGCGCGTCACCGCGCTTGAAAGGCATCTCAGCGAAGAACGCCCGCAGCGCGGATGGCGTGATTTCTGGCAAGGCTTCGGCAGGCGTCTTCCAATCAAGCGTTTTCCGGGGCCTGGAATTCAGTGCATGGGCAACGGCCTGGATCTCTTGAGCGCTCCAACGGGATAGGTCTGTGCCCTTTGGAAAATATTGTCGCAGAAGACCGTTCGTGTTCTCGTTCGTGCCACGCTGCCATGGGCTTTGCGGGTCGGCGAAGAATACCTTCACGCCGGACTCGATGGTGAAACGGGCATGATCGGATAGTTCTTTGCCACGATCCCAAGTCAATGACC
>LELG01000254.1 GCA_001045575.1 Candidatus Burkholderia pumila | reverse complement strand
GCACTCACCAATCGCTATCTCGGCTCCCTTGGTCTTCCATCGTTGCGTCGATAGCCGGACAACCGATCCGAATCACCGTGTACGGCCCCCTACGCACGGTTGTGTGGGAGGGGCGGGCCGTGAGGCCCGCCCCTATACCGATTCTGCTAATGTCTGTGTGTTGGTTCAGGCCGTGGCGGTTTCCTGGGCGACGAGATCGCCGTCCAGCAGCATAGCCCAGTTTTTCATGATATACTAACATAATCGCCATTGATGATTGGCGACCGTCCGAAAGCAGTTTTTGCCAATGATCTCCGTGCCACGCGGGATCGAATTCGAGTGCCGATGCCGATTCACTATCCGAAGTCACCGACGGCGCGACGAACGACTGGATCCATTCAGCGATTCGCTTGAATTGGAATTGGGTCATTACGCGGACCTCCATTTACATTTGATTGCCGATTTATCTTTTTTGCTTATTGACGCTCGGTCGAACAATGGGGAAAATCACTTACGTTTTGAATCGTCTCGTTACTAGCATGATGTAATTTTTGCTTTTTAATTATCGACGATATTGAATTAATGCTGATTCCGCGTCGAATTCTAATCTCGACTTCAGAATAATCTAAAATAATTGCTGGAATATTCCGACGAAGCATTAGTGACTGGTTTTTTAAATGACACATCAGTGCTTTGCTAGCAAATCTTCGCAGGCGGTCGAAAAGCCTGATGCCGTGGGACTCCATGCAGCAGGTAGCGCGCCCCAGCAAAGGATCGAGAAGCGAGATGGATTACGAGTTTTCCACATTGCTGAAATTAATCGGTTCAGTCGGGTCGACCGAACCGCCGGAATGCAGATTAGCATAGCGCATCTTTTGCATATTGGTGAAAACGCTCGAATTCAGCATAATTTACCGGCAACAATTACCGGCATATTCTCGCCTCGCTTCAAAGATATCGAAGCACCACTGCGCTAGAATGAGCGCTTTATCGCATCGCAGATTCGCCTTTCTCCGGCGAGCCGCGTACTTACATCGCCGTCACGCATGCAGCCCGATTCCTTTCCCGACTTCCTCCTTCTGCCCGAGCCCATCGTCTTCGTCGATATGGAAACGATGGGCGGCACGTTCGGCGGCGATCGGATCACGGAGATCGGCATTGTCGAAGTAAGGCCGGCGGGCGTGTCGCAGTGGACGTCGCCCGTCAATCCCGGTCGCACGATTTCCGCGTTCATTCAACAGCTTACCGGTATCACCAAGGAAATGGGTGTTCGGCGCGCCGGCGTTCGAGGAACTTGCGTCAGGTTTGCTCGAGCGGATAAACGGCCGGTTTTTCATCGCGCATAACGCGCAGTTCGATTACGGCTTTCTTGAAGGGCAAATTCAGGCACATCGGAATGCGGTTCGCGCCGGACGTGCTTTGCACGGTGCAGCTTTCGCGCGCCGTCTATCCCGCCGAAAGCCGGCACGGACTCGACGCGCTTGTGACGTCACGCGTTCGTGCCTTCGGCCCGCCATCGCGCCCTCGCCGATGCTAATCTGCTCTGGCAGTTCTGCAGCATCTGCATCGCGCAGCACGCGCCGGAGGTGCTGCGCGATCACCTCGAACGCATCACGCGGCGGTTTCAATTGGCGGCGCGTATCGACGAAGACACGATCGAGAGCATGCCCGCCGACTGCGGCATCTATATCTTCTATGGCGATGACGATGCGCCGTTGTACGTCGGCAAAAGCGTGCGGCTGCGTCAGCGCGTGCGCTCGCATCTGGTTGGGCCGCGTCGTTCGTCAAAGGATTTGCGTTTGTCGGCGCTCGTGCGTCGCGTCGAATGGAAGGCGACGAGTGGCGAAATTGGCGCGCTGCTGGCCGAGGCGCAGATGATCGCGGACTTGCGACCGCCGCACAATCGCGCGATCAAGCCACAAAAGGGCACTATGCCGTGGCCTTATGCGGGCGCAATCGGCATCGAGAAGCGCGACGCGGAACCGGCGCGCTCAAGTGGCATGTGGTCGACAAATGGCGTTATCTCGGCACGGCGGTATCGCTCGATGAAGCGCGCCCGCTGCGCGCTCATGCCGATGCCACCGCTTCTGCCGTCGCTATTCATCGCATTCTCAGCGAGCGTCTGGCGCACGGCCTCGGTGTCACGCTTCTCGACGCGCACACGTCCGCAAGCGCGATTTAGATTTAACCCACCGCGCCCACGCCGACCGCCGCGCACACATGCGACAGCGCTCGCGTGAGCGGCACGTTCATCGACGAATTGTAGCGCGTCAGATGCTTCCAGCGCGCGACACTGTCGGCCAAGCGCAAAGGGCAATCGTCGCCGTGGCGGATTGGTTCGACGCGTGCGAGCGCGCTGATCAGTTGCTGCGTCAGGCGGCCCAGCTTCGGCCGCGTATCGTTGGCGAGATCGGGCGGCGTGCCTTCAAGCGCGCTTGACAGCGCGCCAGTTGGCAAACAGCGCGTTCTGCACGTCCTTGCTGGCATCAATCTGATCGCGAAAGAACTGCCGCGCGAAGTCGACATCGATCTGCGCGCGGCCTGCGCTTTTTCCTCAACGTGTTTCAAGAGCGCGGCTTCGCGCGGTTCATCGGTGATCGGTTTGTGACACGCCGCGCCCATTTGTAACGCACGACGGGTTCGGCCAGCGCCAGCCGCTGCGACACGAGCGCGATGAGATTGGTGAACGGGGTGTCGTCGCCATTGGCGTGAGCGGGTGCGGTCGCGCCGAGCAGCAGGGCGTACGTCAGAAGATCACGGGGGAAGAGGCGCATCGGCTGTCGGGCAAAAGCGTCCGCATACCGAGCGGTAGTAAGAGGGAGACGGACGAGCGAAAGCGCGTGATCGATCGAAACGAATCACGAAAGAAGGGCGCAACACTCCCTGGTGTGAGCCATGAGCGAGCCTCGCGGCCCTTTCGCACCGAGCGTTGTCATGACGACGGTGGCGGGAACGTTCAGCGCGTCCGCCTTATTTGGTCATAGCTGAACGGCGCTGTTCGTCGAAGAACGCGCGCACATGTTCGGACAACCCGGTGGCGAGAAACTCGACAGCCACCAGGTCCACGTCCGGGCACTGGACTTGTTCGGGGTGGGGATTTTCGTCAGCTTCGCGTCCATGATTTTCTCCTCGATGACAACAACACACTCGCTTGCCAGTGCATGCGGCTTTTGCGACGCCGTATCGCACTGCGTTTCCTTGAACCGTTTTCCTCGGTTGGTTCGGTTTAACGATCAACATTGCGTTCGCTTAAGGCCACGCACCACTCTAATAACGCGCAACGCATGATCGTTCATCATCCGTACGGTAATTAATCACTGTCGATAATCCTACACTTGCAAAAGCTACGTGTTTTCGAGCAGCGATCGCACAGGCTGAAGGCCCCGCGGGGCCTGGCTCGGGCGCGAATGGCTTCATCGCGCACTGATAATGTAGCCTTTCCTCTATGGATATAACGTACCGGGAAACACGCGTTGACGCTTCATGGTGGGTGGAAAATGATGCGCTGTTGTACGAAAGCGCACACAAAAGACCAATCGATCGGAAGCGTTTGCGATTCGTGAAATCGCAGACAGCAATTTGCGCCATAAATGTGCAAGGTGAATCTAATTGATGCGATGCGTTGCGCCATTGCACACGCAACATGAGCAAAAAAGAGGAACCAAAGCAAAAGCCCGCGCTTACTTGCGTGAACGCGGGCTTTTTGCGTAAATCCTGTTGATGCCGGAAAGAGGAATCGAACCCCCGACCTTCGCATTACGAATGCGCTGCTCTACCATCTGAGCTATTCCGGCGCCGCGTTAGTTACTGTCGTTGAACTTTCGTTCAGTTCGTTCCGTTCGTCAGCAAAAAGTAAAAATGAGATTATGCAGAGTCCTTCTCGCTTTGGCAATACCTTAGATCAATTTTTTCTTATTATCGAGATGGTAACGGGTAACGCGATCCACCTCATTCTCCGATCCGAGGAACACCGCCACGCGCTGATGCAAACTCGTCGGCTGGATATCGAGGATGCGTTGCTCGCCATTCGTCGCCGTGCCACCCGCCTGTTCTACGATGAACGCCATCGGGTTCGCTTCGTACATCAGGCGCAGCTTGCCGGGCTTGGACGGATCGCGCTTGTCGGCGGGGTACATGAAGATGCCGCCGCGGCTCAGGATGCGATGCACATCCGCGACCATCGACGCGATCCAGCGCATGTTGAAGTCTTCCTTGCGCGTGCCTTCCTTGCCTTCAATCAGTTCGCCGACGTAGCGCTGCACCGGCTCATACCAGTGGCGCGCGTTCGATGCGTTGATCGCGTATTCTTTCGTATCGACGGGAATCTGCATGTCACGCTGTGTCAGCACCCACGAACCGAGTTCGCGATCCAGTGTGAAGCAGTTCACGCCGTTGCCGGTCGTCAGCACGAGCACCGTTTGCGGACCGTAAACCGCATAGCCCGCCGCGACCTGCTGCGAACCCGGCTGCATGAACGCCTGTTCGCTCGGCTCCGCGCCGTCCGGGCAGCGCAGCATCGAAAAGATCGTGCCGATCGACACGTTCACGTCGATGTTCGATGAGCCATCCAGCGGGTCGAAAGTCAGCAGATAGTTACCCTTCGGATAGCGGTTCGGGATCGGGAAAATCTTTTCCATTTCCTCCGATGCCATCGCGGCCAGATTGCCGCCCCATTCGTTGGCTTCGAGCAGGATTCCGTTCGACAGCACGTCGAGCTTCTTCTGCACTTCGCCCTGAACGTTTTCGCTGCCTGCGCTGCCGAGCGCTTCGCTCAACGCGCCCTTGCTCACGTGATAGCTGATCTGTTTGCACGCCCGCGCGACGACTTCGATCAGCAGACGCAGGTCGGCCGGCAGGTTCTGGTGTTCGCGCTGTTGCTCGATCAAATACTTCGAGAGCGTAGTGCGGCTTGAGATGGAGGACATGCGAGGCTCCGTGAGCGTTAGACGAATTTTCACGATTCTAACCGCTGGATCTGCCGCTTCCCTGTGACAGCGTCCGCCATAAATCGGCAGGGGGGACGGCTGTAGCGCCGTACCCCCCGCCACACCACCCGGCATGCGGGGCCCCGCCGGGCGGGTCGGGGGGTTGGGGTTATTAGGGGTGAGGGGCACCCAGTCGAGCGGAGCATGCGGGGGGGAGCCCGCTGGTGAGGAATGTGCCACCAGTGAGGTCGCTGAGGGGGAGCGTAGGGGGGGGGGGGGGGGGGGGGGGGGGGGGGGG
>LELG01000253.1 GCA_001045575.1 Candidatus Burkholderia pumila | reverse complement strand
CGAGTCACTCAACACGAGTTCCGCCTTGGGTCTTCCGCTCTTCGCCACCTCTTGGAGTACGTGCCGTCCATCGCACAGTACTACAAGCAGCTAATCATTCAATTAATTTTTAACTCACAACACTAGCGAACGTCGGATCTGGTGAAGTGGAAAGGTGACAAGCTGATCGCGCCGTCGATTCTCCGGCACACACGTCTTTTTAATCGATCAACGTGCGGCCTGAGTCGACGGCGGTCAGAGTATTGATTTGCCGTTCGTTGATGTTCCCCTCGAAGTGCCGCTCTCGAAGCGCGCTCAAGAAGCAAACACCCGCTCTCCCGGCACCCATCAACAACGTGCCCAATCCATCGCTTTCCCAGCGACTTATCTTTATTTGGTCCCCAAGCAAAGCGCCGAAAGTTTTCCACAGAAAAACTGGACAAGTTTGTGGATATCCCCCGTCCCCCACAACCTCTTGTTTTCAAACCCATTTGCATCGCACGCCCAACGATGGCGTCTCGCAGCTCAGTCCTTATCCGTCGCACAGGACGCATACATCGCGCTGCCCATGCGATTCATCTCCACGCTGAAAATAGACCGCGGCGCGGTGGCCGTACTGAGTTCATCGGCCGCCAATAACTTAGTGCGGTAACGATGGTACTGGTCGCAAGCAGCGCGACGATCATCGCAAAGAGCTAGGATAGGACGTATACATTGCCCGTTCCTCGTTAAATATTACCCCGTTGTTGCCGCGCTTTGTCACGTCAGCGCTTGAGATGAAGAGTAAGGCCGCACGGCGTTCCGCACAACCCTTACGGACGGAGGGTCTTGAAAGATGGTTTAAGCGTACACAAGGTGGAAACTTCAGCCAAGCCAGTCCTTGCGCTTTTCAAGGAAGCTGCGCAGGCCCTCACGCCCTTCTTCTGACGCGCGAATCCGCGCAATGCGCTCCGCCGTCTCGCCGATCAGCGTTTCATCGATCTCCTTCCTTTCCCGCCAGATCCGTGGCCAGCAGCTTGCCACTCGCGCACCGCGTTCGGACTGTTCGATGCAATGCTCTGCGCAATAGCATCGACGCTCGCATCGAGCTGATCGCCCGCGACGACCTGATGTACTAAGCCGATGCGCAACGCCTCCGCCGCATCGAACCGTTCGGCCGTCACGAAGTAGCGATGCGCCGCCCGTGCGCCCATCGCCCGGATGACGTAGGGCGCGATGGTCGCGGGCATCAGCCCGAGCTTCGGACAAGCAGAAGTGCGCGGAATCCGCCGCCACCGCGATATCGCACGCGGCGACGAGTCCCATGCGCCCGTGTAGGCATCGCCCTGAATGCGCGCGATGACCGGCTTCACGCACGCATAGACGGTGTTGAGTATGATGGCGAGGCCGAGCGCATCGGCGCGGTTTTCGGCTTCCGAGTAGTCCACCATGCGCTCATGTAGTTGATGAGGTCCGCGCCCGCGCAGAACGCCGGGCCGTTCGCCACGAGCACGACGTCACTGAGCGCGCGGAAGGCGGCGGCCAGCTCGACGATGGTCGCGTCATCGAAAAGGCGTTGCGCACGTCGGGCCGGTTCAGCGTCACACGCGCAATGCGGCTATCGACCGCGAGTTTCAGGCGTCGCAATTCCATTGCCGTCTCCTGCTCCAAAAATTGAGTATGACTCAGGCGTCGATCAAGTTTCGATGAATCGAGCCAGAAACGTCAATCCGGATGAATGAGCATCACTTACATCAATCCTCGTAGGTGATGATGTATCACATACATGAACATACGCGCGCGTAATAGGGCGCGCCGCCCGGAGCCACGGACCTTCGCGGCAGCGTCATCAGATTTCGAAGAAGACCAATAACCAATCACAAAACATAGGAGCTTTACGTGAAGACCCGTCTCTCGGGCGCTTTGTCGTTGGCTGCAATCGGGCTGGCTGCGTCATCGGTTGCGGTGTCGGCGTTGGCCGGCGAAGTGCAAGTCGCGGTCACCGCGAGCTTTACCGCGCCGGTTCAGGCCATCGCTGCCATGACACCACGCCCGCCAAGCTCGAAAAAGAAGGCATGACGGTGCCCGGCAGCCGCTTCACCTATGCGACCGGCGCGCTCGCGCTGTGGTCCGCGAAAGACGGCTATGTCGACGACAAGGGCGAAGTGCTGAAGAAGAACGACTTCACGCATATCGCCATCGCCAATCCGAAGGCCGCGCTGTATGGTCTCGCGGGCTTATCAGACGCTCGACAAGCTCGGCTTCACCGACAAGATCAAGCCGAAGGTCGTCGAAGGCCAGAACATTTCGCAGACGCAGCAGTTCGTCGCAACCGGCAACGCGGAGCTGGGCTTCGTCGCGCTATCGCAGATCTACAAGAACGGCAAGATCACGAGCGGCTCCACATGGCTCGTGCCCGCCGATCTGCATGAACCGATCAAGCAGGACGCGATCATCAGGGCCTTGACAATCCAGTCGCCAAGCAGTTCGAGGACTATTTGAAGGGTCCGAAGGCTGCGGCAGTCATCAAGTCGTTCGGCTATCAACTGTAATCGGCTCAAGCGATGCCCATCGACAGCGCCGATCTCCAAGCCATCACCCCCTGACGCTTGAACGCGCGGCGCTGGCGACGGCGTTACTGCTCGTCATCGGCACACCGATCGCGTGTTGGCTGTCACGCACGCAGTCTCGGATGAAGGGCATCGTCGGTGCGGTGGTGGCGTTGCCGCTCGTGCTGCCGCCGACGGCCATCAGCTTCTATCTGCTCGTCATGATAGGGCCGAACGGTTTCGTCGGCAAGTTCACGCAGTTGGTGGGCATAGGCTTGTTGCCGTTCACGTTCGCGGGCCTCGTCATGGCTCGGTGATTTATTCGATGCCCTTCGTCGTGCAGCCCTTGCAGAACGCGTTCGAAGCCATCGGCACGCGCCCGCTCGAAGCCGCCGCGACCTTGCGCGCGAGTCCGTGGGACACGTTTTTCACGGTGGCGCTGCCGCTAGCGCGGCCGGGCATCGTCACGGCGATGATTCTCGGCTTTGCGCATACCGTCGGCGAATTCGGTGCCGTGCTGATGATCGGCGGCAATATTCTGGGCAAGACGCGCGTCGTCTCCGTGCAGATTTTCGATCGCGTAGAAGCGCTCGAATACGCACAGGCACACTGGCTGACGGGCGGCATGGTGGCGTTTTCGTTCATCATTCTGTTGTTGCTTTATTCGAGCCGGCGAACGGTTGCGGCGCATGTCTGCACTCGTGTCGTCTTTAAGCGTGATAGGCGCTTCGCAAAAAGCAAAGGAAGCGATCGATGCTCGTTTTCTCGTCGAGCATCGCGGCTTCACGCTCGATCTCGATCTGACTTTGCCCGGGCGCGGCGTCACCGCGATCTTCGGCCATTTCGGTTCCAGCAAGACAACGCTGCTGCGCTGTCTCGCGGGTCTCGTGCGGCCGGGCAAGGGCAGCTCGTCGTCAACGGCAAAATCTGGCTCGATACCGAACGCAACGGCAACGTCTTTCTGTCGACGCATAAGCGTCCGCTCGGCTACGTCTTTCAGGAAGCGAGCCTGTTTCCGCATCTGAGCGTGAAGAAGAATCTGCGCTACGGGTTCAATCGCGTCGCGCCCGCGGAGCGGCGTGTGGAACTGGCACAGGCGGCGGAACTGCTTGGCATCGGCCATTTGCTGGATCGCATGCCGGGAGGATTGTCGGGCGGCGAACGGCAGCGTGTGGGAATCGCGCGGGCCTTGCTCAGGAGTCCGCGTCTGCTCCTGCTCGATGAACCGCTCGCCGCGCTCGATCAGAAAGGCAAGCTCTAAATTCTGCCGTATCTCGAACGCCTGCATGATGAACTCGATATTCCCGTGCTCTACGTCAGCCACGCGCCCGAAGAAGTCGCGCGTCTGGCGGCCCCTCTTGTCTTGACTCGAGGCGATCAGCGGCGGCGCGACGAACAAACCGATCACCCATCCCACGTAGAACCGCAGGTCGCTCCAGAACTCCGATTTCTCATAGACGCGAAACGCCTGCACGTGCGCGAGCCGCACGGCTTGCCACGCGTCCCTCAGCACCAGCCACGTCAGCGCGATTGTGTTGTGGCGGTGGCGCGGGCGCATCGGCGAAAGGTGGTGACGTCCATTGCTCGCGGACGATCACGCATCCCGCAAACAGAATCAGCAGTGCCGGAATCACGCTCGTCAGCAGCACGCGCGCTTCCCATTCGGAGACCACCCGCCGTCAGATAGCTTGCGATCACTGCCAGCACGCCAGCGTCCACGTCAGCCATGTCGGTCCGCGCGTCGCCATCCACGCGATGGTGATGAAGAACGGAATCGCCGCCCATTGCAGCGCCGTCGATACCGCTTTCGCCAGATTCGCGCTCGCCTGTTCGTTCTAGTGACTGGCCGCGACGTAACACGGTGATCGCTTCGTGCACGCACACGGCGACGAACGCGAAGCTCAGCGCTTCGCAGGCGGCGAATGCGGGCGTCTTGCGTCCGTGTCCCGCCGAACCGCCTGCGCTCCAGCAACGGTTCGACGAAGAACGCCAGAATCGAGCCGATGAACAACGCGGCAGCGGCATCGGTCAGAGAGAAATGGCTCAGCAGCGAGAACAGGCCTTGCCAGAGAAATTCGGGCGTGGCGGCGCAGACTGCCACCCATAGCGCGAAGAAGAATCCGTTCGCAGCAAGTCTCGCCGGCATGCGCACCTCTGTGCGTTTTTAGGGCTGCGACAGCGGCGCGTCCTTCACTTGCTTGATCAGCGCGTCGCGCACGCGGGTGCGCAAGTCGCCGGGGCCCCAGGCGAGGTTGAAGCGGCCATCGCAGAACGAGACTTCGACGACTTGCCAGTGCGCGAGCACGCCGAGCGATTTCAAGGCATCGGCGATGAGTTGGCAGAGGTGGAGATAGACGGATTCGGCGTGCGCGCCCATCGTTGCATTAACGGGATAGGCAAGGCTCAGATTCAGGATGCCCGGGCCCTGCGGCACCAGCCCGCGTCCGACAGACGCAGCCATAAAGGACAAACCGCACGCGAATTTGGCACGGGCATCGGCGAACGGCGCGTAGCGCTTCTTCTTATAGCTGCGTGGCACGATCAGCGAAGCGGGCGCGCAGCACTTCTTCCGCTTGCATCGGGTCATCGGGGAGTGACGAGGAATCGACGAGATGTAGAGTAGGCCTCAAGTTTGAAGTGATCGTCCCAGCGGCCTCTCGTCAAACCGTGCTTGCAGTTTTCCCGCACACGGCTTTCCGACTGCCGTCAGCCAGTAGCATTACAACAGCACAGGGCGTGCA
>LELG01000252.1 GCA_001045575.1 Candidatus Burkholderia pumila | reverse complement strand
AGGCATGATTGGCAACCCCGTGAACAACGCGAAGTCCGTTGTGCTCACCGAGGAGGGGCTGCGCGAATCCGAGCGCCTCTTCAATCAACTTTTCCCTTCCCCCTCTCAAGCAGCAAAGATTGATAATGAAACTAATTAATTTATAACTCGTGACACTAGCTGCTAGCGAATGGCCTTGCATGTGTTATCGTTTCGATGCCCTCAAATCGGGAAATATTAAAGGAGAAGCGAGAAATGAAAATCGCCGTCATAGATGCGGGTGCGGTAGGCTGCTATTATGGCGGTATGTTTGCACGCGCGGGTCACGATGTCGTGCTGACCGCATGACCACAGCACGTCGAAGCCATTCAGCGCGATAGCCTGCATCTGGACATCCAGAGTTTCGATGAACATGTGCGCTTGAGCGCAAGCGCAGTGCAGATGGTTGTGTGCTTGCGCGCATCATGCTGCCATTACGCTTTTATCGGCGCCTTTCATCATCGCGCCATCACGATGGCCGAATTTATCGATCAGATGCTGCTCGACGCCGTAGGTCGCCACCGTCGACACTCGCACCAGGACATCCCCGTATCGAGTCCTAAAGCGATGGCGGCTACACCGCCAAGCATCGCCACACCAATGCGCGTCGAATCCATTCGCCGGTGCCAAGTGAACGCTGAATCAATCACTGCAAAGACGCGGCCGCCGATCAGCAATGCTGCAATAGCAAGCGATGTCGCAGCGCCCGCCGCGCATAGGCAAGCAACAACATGTCGTCTGCGTGCTTGCGCCGTTAAGCGCTGCCCCGGTCAGGACGAGACCGAGAATCGGCCCGGCGCAAGACGTCCAAAGCAAACCGGTCGCAATGCCGAGCATGAACGATCCGCCGACGCTTGGCTTGCCATCGCCGCGTTGAGCAAAAGGCAGTCAGTCGATTGCCCGTGCTCACGAGCGGATGCATGATGCGATCCGCAAGGCGCGGCAAGAGCAGCGTCAGACCAAAAACGGCAAGCAGTGCAATGGCGGCCCATCGGCCATATTGATTGGCTTGCGTGGCCTATCCGCCGCCGATTGCGGCAAGCGATGCAACCGCCGCGGACGTCAGCCCCATACCTGCAAGCAAGGGGAGGCCGCTCTTGGCAAATGCCTGATCCGCGCGCGAGAAAACAAAAGGAAGGGCCGGCAGAATGCACGGATTAAGAATCGTCAATGTGCCGCCGAGATATGCCAGGACGATGAGTAACATGTTCGTCTCGATGTCAGGTTAAAAGGGCGCGCGTGCTCAGGCCGCGCCCGGCGTGAAATTCATCGCAATGCCGTTCATGCAATAACGTAGGCCAGTGGGTTTAGGGCCGTCGTCGAAGACATGCCCCAAGTGCCCGCCGCATCGCCGGCAATGCACTTCCGTGCGGGTTATGAATTATGCCAAAAACCGTCCACACGCGTGGCAACGGCATGTTCAAGTTGTGCCCAGAAACTTGGCCATCTCGTGTGACTATCGAACTTGGTGCGCGATGAAAACAGCGCAAGGCTGCATCCCGCGCAAGAAAATCTGCCTGTGCGGTGCTCGTCGTTTAGCTCCCGTATAAGGGCGCTCCGTGTCTTCCTTGCGCAGCATGTCGTATCGCATCGGCCCGAACAGGCGGCGCCATTCGTCGTCCGCTGTGCACGACTTCAAAGGTTTCTTGCGGTGCAGCGAACGCGCGCGGCGTTGCGTAATGGCAAACGCAGCGATGGCGGCTGCCGCGCCCGTAAGGAGAAAGCGGCGTCGTGTCTGCATGGTCGTTCCTCGTTATCGAGTAGGTTGACTGCATGCTAAGTACGCGCGCATCGCCAAGTCCTCACCGAAAGTTAAATTATGTGATACTTGGCCGCGCACTTTTCTGCACAATGACAGGGCGAAGCGCCAGCTTCGCCTTTCCTTTTTACAATGCAAGATTCGAAACTCATTCATGGATCAACCGAAACGCATCCTGATCGTCGAAGACGATATGCATATCGCCGATGTGCTCAGCTTACATCTGCGCGACGAGCGCTATCAGGTCGTGCATTTTGCCGACGGCGCCGAAGGCTTGCGCCTGCTGGAGCAGGGCGGTTGGGATGCGCTTATTCTCGACCTGATGCTCCCGGTGTCGACGGCCTTAAAATATGCTGCCGTGCCCGCGCGATGACACGCTATACGCCGATCATCATCACGAGCGCGCGTTCGAGCGAGGTGCATCGCATTCTTGGTCTGGAACTTGGCGCGGATGACTATCTCGCCAAGCCTTTTCCCGTGCCCGAACTGGTGGCGCGCGTTAAGGTGTTGCTCAGGCGTGTCGATGCGGTCGCCAAGGATTCGCGGCTGGAGACGGGGCATATCGAAGTGAATGGCATAGGCATCGATTCGCTTGCGCGTGAGGCGACGGTAGACGGCGCGCACATCGAACTGACGCCGCGCGAATTCGATCTGCTGCATTACTTCGTGCGTCATCCCGGCAAGGTGTTCTCGCGCATGGATCTGCTCAATGCCGTGTGGGGCTATAGGCACGAAGGATATGAGCATACGGTGGAATACGCATATCAATCGGTTGCGCACCAAAGTCGAAAAGGACGCGGCTGAGCTCAGGCGTTCTCACCGTTTGGGGACACGGCTATAAGCTCGCTGCTTCGGACGAGGATGCCAGGCCGTGAAATTCACGCTGACTCAACGGTTCTTTGCGGTTTTTTGCGTGTTGTTGCTTGCGTGCTGCGGCGCGTCGGCGTGGCTGCAAATTCGCGCTAAAGATCTGCGTGAAAAGGAAGTGATTCAAAGCCTGTCGCGTGGACTGGCCTCGCATATCGCTCACGACGGCGCACTTGCCGATGTCAACGATATCAATGCACCGCCGTCCGCCGTCTCTTCAGTCAATTAATGGTCGTAAATCCCAGCGTCGAAGTCTACCACCTGCTGGACAGCGATGGCCGCATTCGCGCCGACGATGCGCCGCCCGGTCATCTGAAACGCGATCGTATCGATCTTGAACCCGTCAGGCGTTTTCTGAGTGGCGCGCCTTTGCCGGATCTTAAGCGATGATCCACGCAGCATCGACAAGCGCAAGGTCTTTAGCGCCGCACCGCTTGCGGCACAGGGCAAACCGCCATTCGGTTATGTTTATATCGTGCTGCTCGGCGAGGAACACGATCAGCTTGCCGCTAAAGCATCGGCTAGCGCAGTCTTACGTACGACGCTTGCATCGATAGGACTGGTTACCCTGCTTGGCCTGTGCGCGGGCGTCATTGCCTTTGGCCTTGTCACGCGTCCGCTAAGACGCTTGACCGATGCCATGCGCAAATTCGATGCGAGCGGCGTGCCGGTCGAACCGCCCTTCATGCGTCACGCCAGCCAGGAAAATTCGCGCGATGAAATCGCGTGCTAGAGCACGCCTTTGCACAAATGGTCGCGCGCATTGGCGAACACAATGGTAAGCGCTGGGCAGACAAGACCGCGAACGGTGCGAACTCGTTGCGAACATCTCGCATGATTTGCGTACGCCGCTTTCTTCCTTACACGGCTATCTGGAAACGTTGTCGCTCAAGTCGGACACGCTCGGTGATGCGGATCGCCGCCGCTATCTGTCGATCGCGCTTGCGCAAAGCGCCAAGGTCGGGCACCTGGCGCAATCGCTTTTCGAACTTGCGGGGCTGGAACACGGTCTGGTCGAACCTCAGCCCGAACCATTTTCCCTGACAGATCTCATTCAGGATGTGTTCGAAAAATTCGAGCTGCCGGCGCAATCTCGCGGTGTGCGTCTGGACGCGGATATCGTGCTGCGCATGCCGAATGTGCATGCGGATTTCGGCATGATCGAACGCGTGCTGACGAATTTGCTCGACAACGCCATTCGTCATACCCCGAAGGCGGCACGATAATATCACACTGGCTTCAAGCGATGACAAGGTGGACGTGACGGTAAGCGACACCGGCACGAGCATTCCGCAGAGTATGCGCGAAGCACTCTTTCAGCGTCCTTTTACCTCGGACGGTGAGCCTCGCGGAGCGGGACGCGGCGGTCTGGGCTTGCTGATTGTCCAGCGTATGTTGCAGTTGCACGGCAGTCAGATCCGCCTGGTGGAGAGTGATGGTCGGACGCAAGGAACCGCGTTTCGTTTCGACTTACCTGCTGCGGTGGCGCATTCGGGCAATGTTCCCCGACTGCGTGACTGATGCTAAAAAAAAATAAAATAATAAAATAAAAAAAGCCCGGCATGGCTGCCGGGGTGAATAGGACGGTCATTGCCTTCACCCCTTTGCGCCGTTGGGAAGCGCCTGGAGCGTTGTCTGTTTGACCATCCGCGTGGACGTTTTTGCTTCGGGCGAAGCCGCACCAGCAAGAAACCTGATAAACTGTGATATTGCCAGTTCAATGTAACAAGTTTAAGCGAAACAGGCTTAAAACAGTCTTAAGCAGCATGCGTCGATTCGAAACGAGCGCATTGCTGCGAAAATCCTGCACAATCATTTCCGGGCATCGAATTAGATTCGTGCAGGCACGTTAATCTTTGAGCGCATGCGCCGTGTGCATCGCGGCATTACGCCAGGAAAAATGTTCCTTCCCGGTGTGTCGGATAAATTAGGGTCGATAGACAGAAGGTAGAAATTTCCTTGTTTTCCACCGCATGTTTGCTAGTATAAAATCGGGTCGCACGGCTGCCAAGCTTTCGAGGGCAAAGACGCAGCAAGGTGTGGCGTAGCAATCGTAACGGCCTTAGTGGCATCCAGAAGAGAGTCAAGCGCACGTCGCTGGCGCAGACGCGCCCGACGCCCCCCCTAACGTAACAGCATAGTTTGCTTCATCACGTAGATCGACCTGCTCGGCATGCTGACGCGCAAGCGTAGCAAGTGTCTCAAGCGAAGTACCCGTATGGTCTATTCATCCAGTCGCGCAAAGGATTTTCTCTTTACGTAAAATGAACACACGCCGCTCATAAAAAGCGTGTTTGAACGCATTTTTCTCCTGGCATTGCCAGCGGGATTTTTTTGCACGTTTGATGACCGTCCTGAATTTTCGAAATGACGGTTGGAAAGTCGCGCGCTCTTCATTCGCGCATACAGCGGGAGGAAACGTGGAAACGGAACTGAGTTAAGGAGGAGCGTCTGCACAATTCGTTTCGGACGCGTGCGACAGGCGTGGATGTAGGCTCGACGGAAAACAATATGCGTTGGGAGTCCCTCTCTCCTCACCTCGCACGGCCTGTCGATGCCGAGGTCGGTCACGAAGTCGATACCATCCAGAGGTTCTGACTCGCGGCGAGTCGACGAAGGTCAAGTTCATCATGCGCGCCATCCCTACGATTTGCGCAGCGCTTTGCGCATCATCCATAAATTGCCCAACGCAAATAACGGCGTGATTTGAGCGGTGTTC
>LELG01000251.1 GCA_001045575.1 Candidatus Burkholderia pumila | reverse complement strand
TTGTGCAGTTCCTGCGGACCATCGACCCCAGCGTGCCGCCTGATCTGGACGTCCATCTGGTGATGGACAACTACGGCACGCACAAGACGCCCTCGATCCAGAACTGGTTTGCTCGTCATCCCCGCTTAAGCAGGGTTGCACGCGCGCACGGGGCGCACGCGCCGCAGTCTCTTTCAGTTACCGATACGGACACGATGGTTGCTCCGACCGCCGCAGAAGCGGTCTGGATCGTGAGGCTTCAAAGCCATCGACAGTATGACTTTGTCCGCCTAAAGCGGGTTTTTCCACTAGGTCGGCTCGCGGCATCCGCGAATTTCTCGACCCGGACAATTCGCGCGTGCCGGAAATGCCGTACGTCACCATCAGCGTGCGGTGTTCGCCTGGCTTGCTCGGCATGTTGGGCGTGCACCGCGGGGCGTGGTGGCGTTTCGCAACAGGCAGCATCGCGCGCGTTACATGGCGCATGCGGGCGTTGTGCATGCCCGTCGAAGTGCACGAGCGTGAAGCGGATCTGCTGCGTGAACTCTGCGCCGCACCGGATGAATCAAGTCCCGAGTATGGCGAAGCGTGATGCCTGAACTTCAGTTCGATGGCGTGTCCACCAGATTGCGTGCCGTGCCGTCGAGCCATGCCTTCATGTTGTCGAGCGTCGTCGTCGCAATTTCGACGAGCGCCTCGTGCGTAAAGAACGCCTGATGCGCCGTGATGATGACGTTGGGAAACGTCAGAAGGCGCGCGAGCGTATCGTCCTGAAGCAGATTGTCCGAGTGGTCCTCGAAGAACAGTCCGCCTTCTTCCTCATACACGTCAAGTCCCAGATTGCCGAGCTGGCCGCTCTTCAGCGCGCCGACCAGCGCATTGCTTTCGACCAGTCCGCCACGCCCCGTGTTGATGAGCATGGCGCCGCGCTTAATGCGGGCAAGCGCGTGTTCGTCGATCAGATGATAGGTCGAGGGCAACAGCGGGCAATGCAGCGACACGATGTCCGAGTTCGCCAGCAACTCGTCCAGTTCGACGTATCGCGCGCCGCGCGCGAGCAGATTGTCGGCGGGTTTGCCTGGGTCATAGCACAACAGTTGCATGCCGAAGCCCGCCATGATGCCGCCGAACACGCGCCCGATAATCCCCGTCCCGATGATGCCGACGGTCTTGCCATGCAGATCGAAGCCGAGCAGGCCGGTGAGCGAGAAATCGCCTTCGCGCGTGCGGGCCACGGCGCGATGCAGGCGGCGATTGAGCGTGAGGATCATGCCGGCGGCGTGCTCCGCGACCGCATGCGGCGAATATGCCGGCACGCGCGTCACCATGAGGCCGAGCCGTTTTGCGGCGTGCAGATCCACATGATTGAAGCCCGCCGAACGTAGCGCGATCAGCCGCGTGCCGCCTTCGTGGAGCTTTTCGAGGACCGCTTTGTCGACAGAATCGTTAACGAACGGGCAAATGGCCGTGAAGCCTTGCGCCAGAACAGCCGTTTGCGCGTCCAGATGCGTTTCCTGAAAGTCGAGTTCGATGCCGAACGCTTCGTTTGCCTGGTTGAAGGTGTCGGCGTCGTACTGACGGGAGCTGAAAAGGATGAGTCGTGGGGTGGTGTTGTCGGGCATGTCGATAGGCCAGTTGCCAGGTCGGGTTGAGGGGCGCGTGCTGGTCTTCTCGGAACTGCCAGATCGCTTCTCTAATTGCTGGGTGGAGGCTGCCTGGGCGCTGCTGGCGAGACTTTGCGTCGAGCCGTACGGGCCGTTGACGGAAGAGCTCGTCGGGTTTGGCTGCGGCGGCGTTCACCTCCTGCGTCAGCTTTTTCAAAGCATAGTTGATGAAGAAGCGGGTTTGGGTGGGCAAATATTGACGTTCGGGGGTAAACCAATCGAAACTTTCTTCATCTCCGGATTGTCGATCGAATACTCGGGCAAAGCGGCCTGCAGTTTTTCGCCAACCTCGGGCGCAGCTGGCGTTATATGGCGCATTGCCGATAATCGAAGTTGTCGTGGTCGTGGCGCTCGTTCTGGCTAACATAACATACTGAAGCTCGACGCGGGCACCGCCGCCGGACTGCTTGCGGGCAGAGCGACGGAGTCCGGTGTCATCGGCACGGCGTCCGAGGCGATCGGGCGGCTCGGATTGTCCGCGTAGGAACGGCGCGTTTGCAGGCCAACATCGCCACGGCGTACAGCGTGAGCTATCTGTTCGGGCTGGTGACCATCGTGCTGTTTTGCAGTCAGATCGCGCAGCTCATCTTGCGCGTGAAGCCGCGGGACGAAGCGGAACGCGTGTGGCGTCAGCTCGGCGGCGACGGCGCGCTGGCAGAAGGGCAATCGCTCGCGGTACCGGTGCTCGCGGGGTGCTAACTGAAGGTGAACGCGGCGGCGGGGCAGTCCATCGGCGAAGTCGAGAAGCGCTTCGGGCACAACCATTAGCGTGCAGCGCGTGCTGTGCGATCGTTCGGTCATCAAGGCGCGCAGCCCACGGTCGTGCTCAAGGCGGGCGACCGGATCGTGATCAGCGCGCGGCGCGTCGAAGCTCGGCTATATCATCAAAGCCACGTAAAAGACGGATTTCGTGTTTCTCGGCCTGGGCGTGCTGATCGGCATAAGCATCGGGCTGCTTGTCGGTGCATGTCGGCGGCATCGAACTAACGTTGGGACGGGCTGGCGGCTGCCTGCTCGCGGGGTTGCTGTTCGGTTGAATCCGCTCGCACTATCCGGTGATCGGCTAGCTAGTTGCCGGCGGCGGCGCAGATCATCAAGGACTTAGGACTTCGGGCTGTGCACGTTCATCGCGGCGGTCGGTCTGTCGGCGGGAAGCGATGCGCTGCGGCTCATCCGCGAATACGGCGTCGCGCTGCCGATCGCAGGCGGTCGTCATTACGCTCGGGCCGCTTGGTCGTGGGTCTGGTTTAAGCCGCGCAGGCGAGGTCTTTAACGAAAAGCATGCACGCTGCCGTAGCGCATCACCATGGCCTGTACAGGTTCATCATGCCGACGTAGTGGATCGTGAAGGAATCCGGACGTGCCATCGGCCAATTCGTGTCGATGGCGAAGTTGCTCAGCGGATCTTCCGGACGCACCAGACCTCGTTTGGCGAAGGTGTCGCAGAACCACGTCTGATCGCCGCCGCTCGAATAGACCGCCGACTTGTCCTGCAAGGCCGCGATGGCTTCGGCCACTTCGCCGATGGCCGCGAGATTGTCCTCCGTCCGGCGGAAAGCCCATGACGCCCGATTTGAACAGGAAACTGCTGACATCGCGCGCCACGACGATATTTCGCCCGCGGGTGCATGATTTGAGCGGGCGGCCGTAATCGTTGTAGATGATGTCCGTATCGAACCAGAACAGCCATTCGTGCGCCGGCAGATGCGCCTGAACCGTTGATGGTAAGAAAAACTTCGCCCAGTTCGCCGATGCCGCGCCCATGCTGTCAGGCACTTCCCGATACACATACAGCGCATAGCCATGAGTATCGCAATAGCGGCGGAAACTGTCTTCGTTGAAACGCCCGAATTCGCGGATGTTCGGCGTGTGAAGCAGTACCACGGCGACCGGGCCGCCGGGATTGAAGACGCTGAATGGCGCATGCTTGCCGAGCGGCAGACCGTTCGCATTGCAGGTCGCTATGTGGTGCTCGATGGTGCTCGATCACTACATCGCGTAGGCGAACAACTCACGCGTGCTTCGATCGCATTGTCCGATTGCAGCGCGTTCGATTCCGCGAAACTCAGCAGAAATGTGGGCTCATCCGCTCAGGCCGGCACGATCAGCGAACCGGCCGGCCTGACGACATAATGCCCGTCGATGATGCACGTATCCGGCGTGCATTCGAGTTCCTGCAACACATCAATTTCCGATGCGCTCGATTTGCTGCCGAAAATTGCATCGGCGTACGATCGACAATACGGCCTGACGCACCTCGGGCGTGTTGCGCCAGATCTGGCAATTGATGACTTGCCGCATGCCGGTGCTGGTTTGTATCAGCAACCAGTTGCGGCCTTCCGTGTTCCAGATCGACCGGATTCACGACTGCGGCATTTTCCGAAAGCAACAACACGAGCTCGCCCGGTTCGGCGCGATTCAGGTGATTGGGCAGCGTTTCGTACTTGTAGAGCCAGCGCGCGTGCTGGTCGCTGTAGGAGTCGGACGTATCGATGGCGATTGCCGATATTCGCGATGATTGGCGATGCTCGCACGGGCATTGCTGACCGTTAGGATAATAACGGTCAGGGTCATGCTTTTTGTGTCGAAAGTGTTGCAGGCGATCGTAGTGGACGCGCCGGGACTCCTTGCCATCGAACAAAGGTGGATTTTCTTATGGCTAATCCGATGTCGGTCGTTCAACGTCCCGATGGGAAGACGGTTCCTAAGCTTGGTCAGGGCACGTGGGAAATGGGCGAGCGTAAGCGCGCGCGCAAAAGCGAAATTGCGGCGCTCGCTGCGCGAGGGCGTGGATCTTGGCATAACATAATGCTCATCGATATCGCCGAGATGTATGGCGATGGGGAAAGCGAGAAACAACTCATCGCGGAGGCGTTGGGGGATCGGCATCGGCAGGATGAGTTGTTCATCGTCAGCAAAATGTATCCGCACAATAGGTGGTCGGAGCGTGGCGTGCAGGCGGCTTGCTACGGATCGCATCGATTTGTATCTGCTGCACTGGCTGGCGCGGCGGAGCGGATTTACAGGGTGTGGTTTCTGGCTTCGAGCAATTGCGGCGTGATGGGAAGCTTCGTCACTGGGGCGTGAGCAATTTCGATGTCTCCAATCTGGAAGAGCTTTTTGCGCTCGATGGCGGTGAGGCTTGTGCGACTGATCAGATTCTTTTCAATGTCGCGGGAGGAGTTTGATCTTTTGCCCTGGATGTGCGAACGGTGTATGCTTCTGATGGCCTATTCGCCTGTGGATCATGCGCGGTTGCCGCGAGGCGGTGCTCTGGAAAAGATCGCGCTTCAGAGCGCAGTGTTTCTGCGTTTCAGGTTGCGTTGGCTTGGGTGCTTGCTCTTTCGCTTTCTGCGGATGAGCTTGCTTTGATCGATGCGCAGTTTCAGTTGCCTGGACGGAAATGGGCAATTGAGATGCTCTGAGTTTTTTTATTGTGGAAAGCGCTTCTGGTGGTTGGGCGTTTTGATGCAGTAGCCGCTTCCCTGGCGGGGGTAATTTTTTTGCGGCTGTGTATAGACCGGGGGCATCGCTGACAGTCTGTCGGGGACATGGTTGACACTTTGGGGCACTTTGATGCCCCGGACACGACCATGCCGTGCACCCCCAAGACACCATGCAACTTCGCCTCGATTTCGTAGAACTGGCCATGCGAGCAGAGATTCCGTTCAGTGAGTTATGTCAGCGCTTTGGCTATCAGTCGCCAGAGCGGTTACAAATGGCTCAAACG
>LELG01000250.1 GCA_001045575.1 Candidatus Burkholderia pumila | reverse complement strand
AGTCGCCGCTGGTGGCGCAACAGTGGGCAGTTGCTCAACAGCGTGCTGAACCTTGCTTACTTTGATCAACTGGGTGTTCCTCGACTCTCATAACCTCAACTCAACTTCCCGAACCGCCCGGTGCGGGGACCCGCATGCCGGGTAGTGCGGCAGGGGCACGGTGCTACAGCCGTACTCTATGCCGATTCTGCCTTCAGCGCAGCGAACGAAGCTTACTGCGGCTGACCCTTGTCATTCGTGCCGAGCGCCGAAGCCGATGCGCCCTTCATCTTGTGCGTTTTGTTCTGCTGATGCAGCGTGGTGCCCTTCTGCTTTTTGACGGTCGTGGCGCCTCATCGGACGCCGCCTGAGCGAACACTCCCGTCGATAAAGCCAGTGCAAACGCGCCAATCGATGCCGTCTTTTTCGTGATCGTGAAGAATTCCTGATGTCGGGACCATCGAATGCCGCGACGGGACATTCCCGGGCCGCCTGTTGAGTAAAGGGGCCTCGATATCGGCCCTACTTCGTTTATGGAAAGTTGCTTCAACGATGCTGCGAGGTTATGCGATTGCGTATGCAAAAACCCGCGCTCGCGGTTCGAATCCGTGCTTCTCTGCAAAAAGCGATGACCCGAACCCGCGGATTCCATTGATGCCGCCTAAGCTCGCTCAAGCGAGCCGGGCATATGAACTATACCACCAATCGCCGCTTACTGCGCAGCGATTTTCAGATGATTCTTCACCGATGCAACACCCGACACATTCTTGACGGTTTCTTCGGCAGTCGTCTTGTCGGCCGCCGACGGCACCGTGCCGGTCAGCGAGACAATGCCGTTCTTCGTCTTCACGTGAATGTGCGTGGACTGGACGTCCTTCGCGCTCAGCAGCTCGGCCTTGACCTTGGTGGTGACCGTGCTATCGTCGATCTTCTGGCCGACCGAGGTGTCCGTGCTGCCCGACGATGACGTCGTCGAATTGGTCTGGGCGTTCACGTTGAGCGCGAACACGACACATACAATACCGCCGCCGGCTGCCTTAAGGAGTTGAGTTGTCTTCATGGCAATGCTCCATTTTTTCGATTTTCGTCTTGCGCGCCGTTTCGTTTCTTTCGCTTTATTTGGAAGGTCGAGGCGCCCCCGATGTTGACCCGTCTGCGCCAGAGCTTTGACAGGACGCCCGCGCTGTCATACATACGCGGATCGTTCAGCCCTTATATAGCAACAGCAACCTTCGTGCCGGTGTCCGGTAGAAATTTCAGAAGTGCCGGCGCGGCGCACGAAAACACATCGAAAAATCAGGGACTTGTCCGTATGACGCAGCGTTTTCACGGAGTTCGTCAGAACCTCGATAACGCTTTGCGAAACGCGCGGCGCTTTTGTCTGAGGCCGTGTAAAAACGACGTGCAAAGCGGCCTGGCAAACACTTCCATACCCGAGCGCAAACTGAAAAACGCAGATGCGGCGCGTGTTTACGGGCACATGGCATATCTGTTGCTTTTAAGCTTCTTTATACTACGCTCAACCGATCAAAATAATCAAGGATTCGCAAGTTAATGCCGCCTTCACTCGAACTCCGTACCAAGCAAAGCCTCGTGCTGACGCCGCGTCTTCAGCAGTCGGTACGCCTGCTGCAACTCTCGTCGCTTGAATTTCAGCAAGAGCTGCGCAGCGCGCTGGATACGAATCCCTTCCTCGAATATGAGGAGTCGCAAACCGAAGACAATGCGCTCGGCGCCGACAACGGCAATTCGATGAGCGACACTATGCTCTCGGCGGCCGCTGACAGCGCCGCCGAAACGCCGCTCACCACCGAATCCGCCATCGATGGCGAAGCCATTTCCGACACCGGCTCGCGCGACGATTCGATCAGCGAAT
This sequence comes from Candidatus Burkholderia pumila, assembly GCA_001045575.1. Lineage (GTDB taxonomy): Bacteria > Pseudomonadota > Gammaproteobacteria > Burkholderiales > Burkholderiaceae > Caballeronia > Caballeronia pumila. The sequence continues at coordinate 3,555 of LELG01000250.1, read as the reverse complement.
TTTCCTCCGATCCGTTCGGCCGCGGCGCCTCGCGCAACAAGAGCGACGGCGAAGGCTCCGATCCCGCGGACTGGGTGCGCATCGAGCCCTCACTGCACGAGACGCTGCACGACGCGCTGCGTCTGTATCAGCTCAACGAACGCGACCGCGCGATTGCGCAACTCATCATCGAAGCTCTGGATGATGATGGTTATCTGCGCCAGTCGCTATCCGAATTGGCCAATGTCGTCGATATTGAGCCGGATCTGACCGAAGACGAACTCGTCATCGCGCTCAAGCTCGTGCAGTCGCTCGACAAGCCGGGCGTCGGCGCGCGCGATCTATCCGAATGCCTGAAGCTGCAACTCTGCGCGATGGACGAAGACAAGCCAGGCCGTGCCGTGGCGCTGGAAATCGTCGCGCATCATCTGGAGCGGCTCGCGCGCCGGGAGCAGGCCGAGTTGCAGAAGAAAATCGGCTGCAGCGTGGATGAACTGCGAATCGCGTGCGCGCTGGTGCGCCGTCTCGATCCGAAACCGGGCGAGAACTACAGCCAGAGCGAAGACAACTATGTGGTGCCGGACGTCATCGTGCGTCAGGTGAAGAAGCAGTGGGTCGTGACGATCAATCCGGCCGTGCTGCCTCGTGCGCGGATTCATCGCATGTACGCCGAACTGTTTGCGCAGTCGGCGGGCGCGAGCCGTTCGCCGCTCGCGCAGCAGTTGCAGGAAGCGCGCTGGCTGATCCGCAATGCGCAGCAGCGCTTCACGACCATCCAGCGCGTGGCCGAATGTATCGTCTCGCATCAGAAGGCGTTCTTCGACTATGGCGAAATCGCGCTGAAGCCTTTGGTTTTGCGCGATGTCGCCGATGAACTCGGCCTGCACGAATCGACCATCTCGCGTGCCACGGGCAACAAGTACATGGCCACGCCGCGCGGCATTTTCGAGTTCAAGCACTTCTTCCCGCGCGAGCTTTCGACGGAAAGCGGCGGTACGTGTTCGGCTGCGGCCGTGCGTGCGTTGCTCAAGGAAATGATCGCCAAGGAAAACACGCGTGATCCGCTGTCCGATGTGAGCCTCGCCAAGATGCTCGCGGATCAGGGCGTGATCGTGGCGCGCCGGACGGTGGCGAAGTATCGTCATCTGATGAAGGTGCCGCCGGCAGAACTGCGCCGCCAGGCGTGAAGTTTTCGCTCCTCAAGTCGTCGAGGCGACGGACCCGGTCAAAGCGAGTCGCCTGATTGAGTGAAGCCACCGGGCCGTCCATACGTGGACGGCTTTTTTATTTCAGGATGAACTCACGCATCGACATTCGCCTGACTACGCTCCAGCTCGACACAGCAGGTTTATCAAGCGCTTGAGTAAGTTCAGCATATGCCGGTGCTTTACGAAACTGAACCCTGTTTACCATCTAGTGGCCCCCATAAGGCTCCTGGGGACCGGGCCTTTCCGGAGAGTCATCATGGCGAAAATTAATCTCACCAAATCCGCCGTCGATGCGGCTCAAGCCACGGCGCAGATCATCGAACTTCCGCGACACTCTAGTGCCCGGCTTCCTATGCAAGATTACCCCAGCGGGGCGCAAAGTGAAGTGTTTATGCTCCAGCACCGCACGAACGTCGGCGCGTCGTCAATAACCGTCGAACAGGCGCGATCATTGGCGCAGGAATAGTTGGCTCAGGTTCGCCGGGGCGGCGATCTGGCTGCGCGGATAAGGCAGCGGCACGCAAGGCCCCCCTACCGTCAAGGAATTGTGCACCAAGTTTATGGAGGATTACTCCCGGAAGCGTAACAAGCCCAGCACCCAGACAGGGTATCAGGGCGTCGTCGATCGCAATATCGTTCCGATGATTGGCCGGATGAAAGTCCAGGACGTCAAGCGTCCAGATGTGGCCGCCATGATGAAGAAGATGACCCACAAACCGGCTGAGGCAAACCGGACTTTCAGCGTCATGCGACGGATGTTCAATCTCGCCGAAATTTGGGTGGGGCTTCCGACCGGACGGGACCAACCCGTGTAGGCACGTTCCGATGTCCCCCCCCAACGGAAGGACAACGCACCTGATCAGCGACGAGGACATGGCTCGGCTGTTTAAGCAGCTCGACAAGATTGAGATCGAGCAATCGGAGAATTACGGTCATTCCACTGGCAATCCGCCTGCAATTCGAGTTTGCCGCACGTCGCTCCGAAATCGTCGCGCTCGAATGGGATTGGATCGATCTGGAGAACCGCCGCGTGGTCTGGCCCGACAGCAAAACCGGTGGCATGTCCAAGCCCCCCTGAGCGAGGAAGCCTGGCGATTGCTATCCGTGGCGCCGAAGGGTGGAAGGCAGCCCCTATGTGCTTCCATCCCCTCGCCATCCGCTGAAGCATCTGACCGCAAGAGAATATTATAATGGCTGGAAACGGGTCCTCAAGGCCGCTGGTGTGACGCATGTGGGCACTGGCATCTGCCACAGATCAGCCCGACATTGCCAATTCTGGCATCCCGGTGAAGGTCGGAATGGCGCTGACAGGGCACAAGACGGTGGCGATGTTCATGCACTATGTCCACACCGAAGATGACCTCGTGCGCAAGGCCGCCGAATTGGTGGCACGGCGGCGCAAGGCCATTACGGGCGAAACACGTTGCTGAGACCTCGCAATGACGTCCAACCAGGCTTGTTTCGCTTGCCGCCGCGCCAGCGGCATGGTGGCAAGCTTGGCGCCGAGGCGACAAGCTTGGTCGGCAGACAAGGTTTTGAAGATTTTTCTATCCCTGTCCAGAAAGACATGAGCGTCGTGCTCTTTGTCGCGCAACTGGGCGGCACGTCGGCTTCGGTCAAGCCTTGGAAGGACTGGGTTCGGGTGTATATGAACTGGTCGAGGATCATCGTGGCGATACCTTTCGTGTGCCTTTCGTGTGCCGTCTATCTATATTGTACTGTGCGAATAGGAGACGCGGTTCATACGCGGTTCATATGTTGCATGCGTTTCAGAAAAAGTCCAAATCCGGCATCTCTACTCCGCAGCCGGACGTGGAATTGGTTGAAAAGCGGTTGAAGGCAGTGCTCGCCCGCCATGGGCCAAGCGGGAGAATGAGAATGTGATGGAACGCAAAGACGATTTGCAGGGCACCGACAACGTGCTGGTGGACCTTGGCTTTGAGGATGCAGAGGAACTTTAGGCCAAAACTGCGCTCGCCCTCAAGCTCAACGAACTGCTCGACAGACGAGGGCTCAGTCAGATGGAAGCGGCTACCCGTCACAGGTATGACTCAGCCGAAGGTGTCTCAGATTCGTCGTTACAAGCTTCAGAACATTTCGCTTGAGCGGCTGATGCAAGCGTTGGTGTCACTCGATCAGCATGTCGAGATTATTGTGCAACCCGCCTATCAGGCCCACACTGCTGGCATTACGGTTGCAGCAGACTGAGCACGCTGGCCGCAAGCCGGAGGCATGTCAGTACATTCGTGCCATTTTATTGGCGAGCGCAACTGCGACGATTTTCAATGGACGCCGCTTCTTCAGCTGCTCAAGCCATTCTCCAGGTTGTTCATATGGCATATAACATTACGGGCAACATGGATCAGCA
>LELG01000025.1 GCA_001045575.1 Candidatus Burkholderia pumila | reverse complement strand
CTGCGCTTGTCGCCCACACCAACGTGGGTCACCCGCAAGGGCAAAAAACTCAGGTCATCAAGGGTCATGAGTTGCGGCCGCAATCGTGGCTCTTCTCATGCGTGGAAACTAGGTGGGTAGAAATTGGTACTTACCGACCTTCTGCACGACTTGCCAGATTTGCGCCTCGGGACCGGCGATGGTGCCGACCTTGATGACCTTGTCGTCGGCGCGCGCGACGCCCGTGAAGAACGCAGCCGATGCTGTCGCGACGATGACTGCTTTAAGCAAATTTCTGCGCTGCATGATATTTCCTGTTTCGATGATGCGTTGCTGCGGGATTGCATGAATCGCCTTCGGTACGCGACCGAGGTGGCGGATGTTCGCACGCCTTTGGTGCGAGCAGAAATATAGTTTGTTTATGTCGATATCCTGAAGTCCACAAACGACAAGCGGCCGTTTCAGCCGCTTAACTTTCAATCATTCGATCATCGATTAGGATCTTCAGGTCATGAACCCAGGGCTCGACGCCCTGCCCGTCGCGCGTGAACAGACGCAGCTTGCCGTCCTTGTCGAAAACATAGCTCGCGGCAGTATGCTCCATCGTGTAGTCATCGGCGGATTTGCCGGCTGACTTCGTGTAGTAGATGCGAAAGTCCTTTGCGACTTGTGCGAGTTGCGCATCGCTCGCAGGACGTAGACCAATGTACGAAGGGTCGAACGCCTGCACGTATTGGCCAAGCAGCGGCGCGGTATCGCGCGCGGGATCGACGGTGACTATCAGCACTTGCACGTCTTTCGCCTTGCCGCCGAGCTGCTGCATGGCTTGCGAAAGTTCGGCGAGCGTCGTCGGGCAAACGTCCGGGCAATGCGTGTAGCCGAAGAACAGCACTACTGCCTTGCCCTTGAAGTCCGCGAGCGTGCGTGTCTTGCCGTTCGTGTCCGGCAACGAAAAGTCGCTGCCGAACTGCTTGTTGCCGGTGATGTCGAGATTCTTGAAGTCCGGTGCTTTCTCGCACTCAGTTAGCAAAAGCGCGCAGGCGAACAGCGCGAACGCGCGACGCAAAACGGTCGTCATGCGCCGATCACCGTGCGCACGTAATGATCGACCAGCAGCGCGATGAACAACAACGAGAGATAAACGATCGAATAACTGAAGGTCTTGCGCGCGAGAGCATCGGAATAGTCGCGGTACAGCTTCCATGCGTAGCCGAGGAACCCGCCGCCCAGCGCAATGGCGCTCACCAGATAAACGACGCCGCTCATGCCGGAGATAAACGGCATCAGCGTGACCGCGAACAGGATGATGGTGTACAGAAAGATATTGAGCAGCGCGTACTTCTCACCGTGCGTGACCGGCAGCATGGGCAGGCCGGCGTTTTCGTAATCCTTGCGGCGATACAGCGCCAGCGCCCAGAAATGCGGCGGCGTCCAGATGAAAATGATGAGCACGAGAATCCAGGCATCGCCGGGAACGTAGCCCGTCACCGCGGCCCAACCGAGCGCGGGCGGCATGGCGCCCGCTGCGCCGCCGATCACGATGTTCTGCGGCGTGTACGGCTTGAGCAACAGCGTATAGATGACCGCATAACCGACGAACGTGGCGATGGTCAGCCACATGGTCAACGCGTTCGTGAACGTGATGAGTGTCCACATGCTGATGCAGCCGAGAATGGCTGAAAACGTCAGGATTTGCGCCGTGGTGATCTGACCCCGCGCCGACGGACGCCAGGCGGTGCGACGCATCTTGGCATCGACCTTCTGCTCCATCAGGCAATTGATGGCGAATGCAGCGCCCGCCAGCAGCCAGATGCCGACGGCGCCGCCGATCAGCTTGTCCCACGGCACCATGCCAGGCGTGGACAGGAACATGCCGATGACGGCACAAAACACAGCGAGCTGCGTTACGCGCGGCTTGGTCAGCGCCCAGTACTGAGCAGCGCGGCTGCCGAGAGGGAAATGGAGTGTCGTGCTATCCATGAGAATGTGGAGTCATGCTGAAACGACGTCGTGCGCGGGGACTGTGGCGCGGCCGGGACGGCTGGAGAAGATTTGAAAGTTTAGCATAACGAGTAGCAGCAACAGGATGGCAGCCCCGCCATTGTGCGCCACTGCAATCGGCAGCGGCCACTGCAACACGATATTGAACAAACCTGTCAAAAATTGAATCACGATGACGAGCAAAACGCCGTTCGCGGGCTTGCGCAGTGATTCGAAGCGACGCAATCTGGCCGCGAGCCACAGCAGATATAGCACCACGACGACCGCAAATATGCGATGCGTCCAGTGGATCGCAACCAGCGCATCCTGAGAGATCACGTCGCCGTCGCCGGTCATACCGAGCGCGCGCCATAAGTGGAAACCGTACTCGAAGTTCATCGGCGGAATCCACTGGCCGTTGCACAGCGGGAAGTCCGTGCACGCGAGCACTGCATAGTTCGTGCTGACCCAGCCGCCCAACGCAATTTGCACGATCAGCAGCAACAGCCCGAAAACCGTTGCCGGCATCCAGCGCGCGGCGGACGAATCGAGCGATGGGATCGGCGTCATGCGCGCGGCGAGCCAGCCGAGCGCGCCGAGCAACGCCAGCCCGAGCAACAAATGCGTCGTCACGATGACCGGCTGAAGCTTCAGCGTGACCGTCCACGCGCCAAACGCGCCTTGCAGCACGATCAGCGCGAGAATGCCCGTCGGCCACCACGGCGACACGTGCAGCGGACGCTTCTTGATACGCGCCGTCCACGCGATGACTGTCTGCGCGATGATCAGCACGCCAATGGCCATCGCAAAGTAGCGATGCAGCATTTCGAGCCACGCTTTCACCATGCTCACCGGTCCGGTCGGCATCGCGGCATGCGCGGCGGCAATTTGCGCGTGCGCGATGAACGGCGACGACGTACCGTAACATCCCGGCCAGTCGGGACAGCCGAGCCCGGAATCGGTCAAGCGCGTGAAGCTGCCGAACATGATGAGATCGAGCGTCAAGAAGGTCGTCAGCCAGACGAGCTTGCGGAATTTACTGTCGTCGACTTTCGCCCAGACATAAGAAAGCGGCAGCAGCGCAATGCAGATGCCGATCAGACCGAGTTGCAATAGAAACATCTTTGACTACCTTCAACCAATGCGCGACCACTTGAGAAGCTTCGCCACATCGGCGTTGATCTTCTTGAGATCGGGATTCTTCGGGAAGCGCATCATCAGATTGCCGTTCGGATCGACGAGAAAAATGTGGTCCGTGAGCTTCGTGCCGTCGTCCACGGGCAGCCACGACGCAATCGCCTTCTGGTCCGCGACGAACATGCGCGTGTCCGGCTGCGGATACGCGATCTTGATGACATCGGAAACCGGCTTGTCATCCGTGCGCAGCCAGACGTTGACCACACGCTCGCGCTCGCCCGATTGCAGCACGCGCACCTGCCGCATGTAGTACAGACGCGTCACGCATTGCTCTTCGCAATCGCTGCCGTTGACGGTGATCATCAGCCATTTGCCTTCGAGTGATTTCAGCGGCAGGCTCTGGCCTTTTTCATCCGTGACGACGAGTTGCGCGGGAATCGGGTGTTGCGGGTCGATCAGCTGCCCGTAGCTCGACGTGCCGCCCACCGGCTTGAACACGTAATACATCAAATACGATACGATGACCGGCGCCGCGCACACCAGCGCGAGCAGCAGGAGCATCCATCGCCCGTTGTTCCAAGAGCTTTTTTTTTGCGCCTGCGGTAATAAGTTGGTTCTGCATAGACATGCAGTTCGATTAAGCATGATGCGCAGCATACAGCCCGAAGCCGATCGCGGCGAACGCCATGCCCCACCACTGCAACATATAGCCGTAATTTCGTTCGACGCCCATCGTAGGCGCGGGCCAGTCGCGCACGAGTTTGTCGCCGGTGTCGTTGGTCTGCTGGATCACGAACGGCTGAAATGCGATGCCGGTTTCCTGCGCGTAAGCCGCGACATCGAGATTCTGGCGAATCTGCTGATGCGCCGCCGATCCGCCGTACCCAAGCTCGAACGCCTGCGATGCATTAGCCCGAGCGATGCCCTGCACATCCACGATGCCTTTCGGCGTCTCGTACTTTTCGATGCCCGTGCGGTCCGCGAGATTGCGCGGCAGCCATCCGCGATTCACGAGCACGTAGCCGCCGCCTTCGAGTTTAAGCGGCATCACCACATAAAAGCCCGGCTGGTCGTTATACGAACGATTATCCAGATAGACGACGCGCTCCGGCATGAACTCGCCGCGCGCCTCCACGCGATGAAATTCGATCGACTTGAGCGGCATCGGCGCGGTGCTCACGCGTTGCGACGACGCGTTCTCGAACGCCGTGATCTGTGCGTTGAGCGCTTCCTTCTGATGCGCGCGATCGCGCTGCCAGAAACCCAGACGCACGGTCACCGCGACGACGATCAGTATGAGCACAGTTGGCCAGAACCGAATCTTCATGATCCAGCCCGCGCCACACGGCGCGCTCCATCGAGTGAGATAATGAGATGATTTAATTCAATACCGCTCACAGTCGTTCCTGAGCGCATTCGCCGGCTTGTTTCATGCACATCATCGTTGCAATCGCATTCATCCTCATCCTCGGCAACCTGGGGTCGACACTGTACTTCATGACCGACAAAAGCCGATCCAAGCGGATGGTCTGGTCGCTCGCGGCGCGCGTCGACTTTTCGATCACGCTATTCCTGTTCATCCTGATCGCCTACCGGCTGGGCTAGATCGAGCCTTCCGGCATTCCCATCGGACGATAACGCCGAACGAAGATTCGACTCGATTATGCCTATTGTCGCGGCAATTTTTACTTCCGCCATTCGTGGAAAGCAAAACGCCACCCTTCGTGTTTGCGAGGGCGGCGTTCGGGCAGCGTACGCATCGCGCGCGGGTGGAGCACCTTTACAGCCAGTACACGACGACGTACAGACCCAGCCATACGACGTCGACGAAGTGCCAGTACCATGTCGCGCCTTCGAACGCGAAGTGATGTTCTGCCATGAAGTGTCCGCGGATCAGTCGAATCATGACGACCGTCAGCATGGTGCCGCCCAGGAACACGTGGAAACCGTGGAAGCCGGTCAATAGGAAGAACGTCGAGCCATACACGCCGGATGCGAGCGTCAGGTTCAGTTCGTTGTACGCGTGGAAATACTCGTAGCCCTGGCAAAACAGGAAAATGATCCCGAGCAGCACGGTCGCGCCCAACCAGATGATCGCCTTTTTGCGATGATCTTCACGCAGTGCATGGTGCGCCACCGTCAGCGTCGCGCCAGAGGACAGCAGCAGCGCCGTGTTGATGGTCGGCAGAGGCCACGGCACCATCGCGCGGAAATGCGGGACCAGCGCAGCGGGACCATTGTTCGGCCACACAGCGGAGAAGTCCGGCCAGATGAGCTTGTAGTCGAGGCTGCCGAGTTCGTGCATGGCGATCTGGCGCGCGTAGAACAATGCGCCGAAGAACGCCGCGAAGAACATGACTTCGGAGAAGATGAACCAGCTCATGCTCCAGCGGTACGACACGTCGACGCGCTTGCCGTACATGCCGCCTTCGGACTCGGAGATGGTATCGCCAAACCAGTGCCACAGCACGAACAACACGAACAGCAGACCGACGAACGTGCCAATTGGGCCCCAGCTATGGCCGTTCACCCACGACGCCAGCGATGCGAGCATTACTAGTAGGCCAGTCGCGGTCATAATCGGATGCCGCGACGGATGCGGCACGAAATAATACGGGCTCTCGTTTTGACCGTTCATTGTTAATTCTCCACTTCGATCCAGTTGCTTGAGTTTTCCTCTGACGCCGATGCGCTGCTCCCGGCGTTCCGTCTTTTCCTATGACACCACCGCGCGCACGACCAGCAGCAACACGACGATGAACAGCGTCGCCCCGATCACACCCGCCGCGATCATCAGCAGCGGGTTCATCTGCGCGCCGCTTTCGAGGTCCGCCCAGCGGCGCACGCCAAAACACCGCCTTCATCAGCTTGAGCACGCGGCCCTTGTTCTGCGAGTTCACGTTCATGACATTCATCCTCACAATCCCTTCGCCACCGACTTCGGAACATCCAGCTCGAAGAACGTGTACGACAGCGTGATCGTCTTCACATCCTTCGGCAGCTTCGGATCGACGACGAACACCACCGGCATGCGCTTCGTTTCGTTCGGCGCGAGCGTCTGCTGCGTGAAGCAGAAGCATTCGATCTTCCTGAAATACTCGGTGGCCTGTTTCGGCGCATAGCTCGGAATGGCTTGCGCCTTCACCATGCGGCCCTGCTCGTTGATCACCTGGTACATCACCGTCATCACTTCGCCGGGGTGAAGGTCCAGATTATTCTGCTCCGGCTTGAACTTCAGCGGACCGCGCGCATTGGCATCGAATTCGATGGAAACCGTGCGCGTCATGTCCACCTGCCTGTTTTTCACTTCTTTCGCGCTGATATCCTTCTGCACGAGATTGTTGATGCCGATCACTTCGCAGATCGCGCGATACATGGGCACCAGCGCGAAGCCGAACCCGAACATGCCCAGGGCGACGACGAAAAGCTTGATCAGCATCGACCGGTTGAAGCTGCGGTCGATATGCGTTTCTTCCTGCTGAGTCGACATGTTTAACCTCGCGACAACAGGTATTGCCTGACGAAGATACCCACAAAGAAAACGGCGGCGATCAACATTATGACGATTCCGAACCGCTTGTTGCCCGCGCGGATTTCTTCGGGCGACCGTCTTTTTGATGAATTCGGGACCATGCTTTTTTGCTCGCGGGGCCTTTCTTGTTGCGTGAAAAGTCCCGCGAAACTCAAATTACTCGACGTGCGGCGGGTTCTCGAACGTATGGAACGGCGCCGGGCTCGGCACGGTCCATTCGAGACCTTCAGCGCCATCCCACGGCTTGTCCAACGCCTTCTCCAGCTCGCCGCCACCACGGTACGTCGGCAGCGCGACCGCAAACAGAAAGTACACCTGCGCGAGACCGAAGCCGAATGCGCCAATGGTCGCGATCTGGTTGAAGTCCGTGAACTGCGCTGGGTAGTCAGCGTAACGGCGCGGCATACCGGCGAGACCCAGGAAGTGCATCGGGAAAAACGTGATGTTGAAGAAAATCATCGACGCCCAGAAGTGGATCTTCCCGCGCATCTCGTTGTACATCCAGCCGGTCCATTTCGGGGCCCAGTAGTACCAGCCCGCGAACAGCGCGAACAGCGAGCCCGCCACCAGGACGTAGTGGAAGTGCGCCACCACGTAGTAAGTGCCGTGCATCTGGATATCGAGCGGAGCCATCGACAGGATCAGGCCCGTGAAGCCGCCCATCGTGAACACGAACAGGAAACCGGTGGCGAACAGCATCGGCGTTTCGAAGGTAATCGCGCCGCGCCACATCGTGGCGACCCAGTTGAACACCTTCACGCCCGTCGGAACAGCGATCAGCATCGTCGCGTACATGAAGAAGAGCTGGCCCGTCACCGGCATGCCGGTGGCGAACATGTGGTGCGCCCACACCATAAACGACAGAATCGCGATCGATGTGGTGGCGTACACCATCGAGCTATAGCCGAACAACGGCTTGCGCGAGAATGCTGGAATCACCTGCGACACGATCCCGAACGCCGGCAAGATCATGATATACACCTCGGGATGACCGAAGAACCAGAAGATGTGCTGGTACATGACAGCATCGCCGCCGCCCGCCGCGTTGAAGAACGACGTGCCGAAGTGACGGTCGAACAACACCATCGTGATCGCGCCTGCCAGAACCGGCATCACGGCGATCAGCAGGTACGCGGTGATGAGCCACGTCCACGCGAACATCGGCATCTTCATGAGCGTCATGCCGGGCGCGCGCATGTTCAGGATCGTCACGACGATGTTGATCCCGCCCATGATCGACGACGCACCCATGATGTGGACCGCGAAAATCGCGAAGTCCATGCCCGGGCCCATCTGCGTCGACAGCGGCGCGTAGAGCGTCCAGCCTGCGGCGGTTGCGCCGCCCGGCACGAAGAACGAGCCGACGAGCAGCACCGCAGCAGCCGGCAGCAGCCAGAAGCTGAAGTTGTTCATGCGCGCGAACGCCATGTCGGATGCACCGATCTGCAGCGGCACCATCCAGTTCGCAAAGCCGACGAACGCCGGCATGATCGCGCCGAACACCATGATCAGGCCGTGCATGGTGGTCAGCTGATTGAAGAACTCGGGGCGCATGATCTGCAGGCCCGGTTCGAAGAGTTCAGCGCGGATGCCCAGCGCCATGACGCCGCCGGACAGGAACATGATGAACGAGAACCACAGGTACAGCGTACCGATGTCCTTGTGGTTGGTGGCGAACAGCCACCGGTGCCAACCATGCGGCAACTCGTGCGCGTGGTCGTGACCCGCGCCGACATCGTGTCCGATGCTAGACATGACAATGATCTCCTAAAGCAAATACTCGGGGCACTTGGCTTTCCCACCCTGATCTTCCGTTGCCTGTTGATCAGCGAATGAAGAGCGAAGGTGAGTCATGTCAAGCAGCCGGACTGATTTCCACTCGGCGTGCTGCCTTCGCATCCGTTGCCCGTCACCGACTCGGGCTTCTTCAACACGATGCGGTCTTCCGGAACGCCTGCTGCCTTGAGTGCATCGCGCACGACCGCGCGGCGCTTGGCGAGGTCCGGCGCCGCCGGTCGCATCCGTGAAGCCCGACAGCACGAACTTCGCGTCCGGGTGAGCTTTCACGTAAGCGGCCGCGGCCTGCACTGCGTTGTTCGCGTCGGCGGGCAAGGCGTTCTTGCCCGTTTCGAAATAGATGCGGGGATGCTTCCGGCTTGTGCGGCTTGCGCGCGCTCGATTCTGCTGCTGCCGGTGCCGAAACTGCGCTCGCCGCTTCCGGCGCAGATGCCGCCGCAGTCGCAGCACCACCGCCCGCAGGCATCTTGCCGTTGCGCGCATCGGCCACTTGCTTCGGCTGGAGAATATCGCCGGTGTGGTTGCCCCAGTTATTGCGCTCGTACGTGATGACCGATGCGATCTCCACATCGTTTAGCGACGTCTGCCACGGCGGCATCGCGCCCTTGCCGTGCAGCACGATATTCACGTGCTCCGCGATCGGACCATTCGTGACCTTCGAGCCGTCCAGCGCCGGGAACGGGCCACCGCCCTTGCCCGTCGGCTGGTGGCAGACCGCGCAGTTCGACGAATAGACCTGCGCGCCGCGCGTCTTCAGTTCGTCCATCGTGTACGTCTTGTTCGGATCGTCCGTCGATGCCGCCATTTTCTTCTTCTGGCCGTCGACCCACTTCGCGTAGTCATCGGGGGAAAGCACTTCCACGACGACTGGCATGTACGCGTGCTCCTTACCGCACAGTTCCGTACAAAAGCCGCGATACCTGCCGACTTTCTCCGTCTTGAACCACGTGTCGCGCACGAAGCCGGGAATCGCGTCCTGCTTCACGCCGAACGCCGGCACGTACCACGAGTGAACCACGTCGTTCGCCGTGGTGATGATACGAATCTTCTTGTCGACCGGCACCACGAGCGGGTTGTCCACTTCCTGCAGATACAGTTCGGAGATCGGCTTCTGGCCGTTGGTTTCGCTACGCGGCGTAGCCAGCGTCGAGAGGAAGCTGATGCCTTCGCCCGGACCCTTCACATAGTCGTAGCCCCACTTCCACTGGTAGCCGGTGACCTTGACCGTGAGATCCGCGTTGCTGGTGTCCTTCATGGCGACGACCGCGCGCGTGGCCGGTAGCGCCATCAGAATGACGATGATGAACGGCACGATCGTCCAGATGATTTCGACCGTGGTGCTTTCATGGAAATGGGCGGGCTTGAAACCCTTGGACTTACGGTGCTTAACCAGCGAGTAGAACATCACCCCGAACACGCCGATGAAAATGACGGTACAGATGATGAGCATGAAAATATGGAGGCCGTAAAGTTCCTCGGCGATCTTCGTCACGGGCGGCTGAAAGTTGATCTCGTTGACAGCGGGACCGCCAGGAACGTCGTTGACCGCAAGGGCGACGCCGGCGTTCAGCAGTGCGCCTGCCGCCAGCACGCCCGTGAGGGCTCGCTTGATTGTTTTCATAGCATCTTTACCCAAAATTTCCATAAACTCTCGCCCCCCCCCCCCGTAGGCATCGTGCTGCCTCGCCGGCTCCTCTCATAGACATCGGAGCGACGCCTGCAACTTGGTAACAACTGCTTGGACGATGTCGTGCAAGGTGTTGTTCGATTCTCACCGATTGCTCGCGCTATACGATCGTGAGTGGCTCTCTCGGTGTCACACCCGTTTCGACCCGCACCCAGCGCGGATTGAACTCGAACTGCGTCAGATCTTCTGCGTTCATCTGCTCGATCAACAACCGGTTTTAATACAGCCGGATTCGCTCGAAGTCGACGGCGTGCCGCGCATAGATCAGAATCAGAAATGCGACACCGACGACCGTCAGTTCGATACCGGTGAACGGCAACACCAGCCAGGCGCCGCTCAGGAACAGCGTGGTTGCGATGACCATGGAAACCAGCGCGAGCGACAGATAGAAGCACACGAATTGCCTTAGCGAGACCGAGCAATTCCGCTTCATCAACCAATCTTTGATGAGCGGCTCGGGATCTGTCAGCGTCTGGCTTACTTGCATCACAGCCTCGATCAATCCTCAAAAATTCGCTCGGATTTTGCCCAGAATTGTGCCCAATCGGGCGATAAACTAATCTAATATATTATAAAGTGGATTGGTTGACATCCACAAGCAAGGTGAATAAGGGCTCAAACCCAGGTCCGACAAGCTTCTGCGCCGTTTTGACGCACCTTTTCACGCGTCTTTTGAGCGGAAATTTCTGACATAACAATTGCCCTCTTTCGTATACTTAGGCAAACTCTTTCAGGGCATTCTTTTCGGACCTCGCCCGATATCTTCAATCCGCACAATGCCATGCCCTTCGGCCGTCGTGCGCGGCACGGCTTTCCACGCGTGGCCGTAAATCACTTCGAAGGTCAGCGGGATCGTGCCGTCGTCGCGGCGCAGCATTTCGAGCTTTTCGTGGACCGTGCGGCGCAGTTCCCGCGCATCGGCCGATCGGCCTGCGCCGTTGCGAGCAAAGGGATACGCGCCCCAGCCCGCGACGTCTTTCATCAAGGATTCGGGCAATTTGTAGGTGATCGTCAGGACTTCCTGATCCATCACCGGGATTTCGAAACCGCTTTCGACGAGCATGTCACCGAAATCATGCATGTCGACGAAGTCGATTATGTGAGGCATCGGTTGGAGGCCGAGCATGCGCTCCGCTTCGCGGTACGCGGCGGCAAGTTCCCGCAGCGTGTCGGGGCCGAAGGTGCTGAACATCAGCAGGCCATTCACCTTGAGCACACGTTGCCACTCGGGCAAAACCTCGTCAGGGCGCGGATGCCAGTGCAGCGCGAGATTTGACCACACCATCTCGAAGGCGCCCGATGCGAACGGCAACGCGGAAAAATCCGCCTGCGCGAGTTGCGGGCCGCGTGCGCCGAACGCCTTGGCAAGCGTCGAAGGCAGGAAGCGCCGCCAGCCGGCGTTTGCGCTGCCGCCGTCGGCATCGGCGAATTCGGCGATGCGAGCGCGCGCGAGCATGGCAGACGAAATATCGACGCCGGTCACCGATGCTTCCGCGAACCGCTCCCGCAAGCCGGATAGATCCGTGCCCGCGCCGCACGCCGTATCGAGCACGCGCACGGGCGCGACCTTGATGTATTCGAGCCGCTCCCGCATCCGCAATGCGATTTCGCGCGGCAGGAAGGCGACCTCGTCGAAGGAGGCGGCGCGACGGTCGAAGATCTCGCGCAGAAGGAGCGGATCATAGGCCGGTCGGCTAGTTTTGGGGGACGCTGAAGACATGGCGGTTTTTTTCACGGAGAATGCGAAGAGTATACTCGGTCGTCTCGAAAAGAGCCTTTTTGCGGGCCGATGCCAGTCCGTTGTGTTCACGTTCATCGGTCATGTACGGCGTCGGCTTCCCCCTCACTTCCCTCACTTTCGAACGCGCTTTGAAGCGCGCTTTCAACATCGCGCTATCGGGCGCATGCGCGTTTTGCGGCAATGTGTCGCATGCCCTGCTGTGCGCGTGCTGCGACGCGCAGTACTAGAATGAGTCCCGCCTGCGCTGTGCGACGTGCGCGATGCCGCTTGGTGTCGAATACGTACGGCGCGAGCGTGAAGATGTGCGCATGCACTGTGCCGAATGCCTGGACAATCCGCCCGCATTCAACGACACGCTGACGCTGGCAGACTATCGCGCGCCGCTGGATACGCTCGCCGTCGAGCTCAAGTTCCGCGGACAGCTGACGGCGAGCGCGGAGTTCGCGCGGCATCTGCGTTCGAAGTTCGAAGACAGCGGCCTGCTGACATCCGATGTCATCGTGCCGGTGTCGCTGTCGGCCAAACGTCTGATTGAGCGCGGCTATAATCAGGCGTTGGCCATCGCGCGTCCGCTAGCGCGCCGGCTGCATGTCCCCGCCGATGCCACATTGCTTACGCGGAAAATTGACACCGCGCAGCAATCGAAATTCGACGTCGACGCGCGCCGCCGCAACGTAGCGAATGCGTTCGACGTGCAGCGCGATATTATTCGCGGCAAACACATCGGCGTAGTCGATGATGTAATGACCTCGGGCGCTACACTCGGTGCCCTCGCGCGCACGCTGAAACTGGCGGGCGCCCGGCGCGCCACCAATTTCGTGGCGTTGCGTACGCCTCAGGATTAACTGCCTCAATACAGCAATCATGTTCAACGTCGTTCTCGTCGAACCCGAAAGTCCGCCGAATACCGGCAACGTCATCCGCCTGTGCGCAAACACCGGCGCGCGGCTGCATCTGATCGAACCGCTCGGCTTTCCGCTCAACGACGCCAAAATGTGCTGCGCCGAACTCGATTATCACGAGTACGCCGAAATGAACGTCCACACCGACTAGGACGCGTTCCTGGCGAAGTAAACGCCGGACTTGAAGCGGATGTTCGCGTTCACGACGCGCGGCTCATCGTTGTTCTTCGATCACGCATTCAAGCCGGGCGACTGGTTCGTCTTCGGCGCGGAGACGCGTGGTTTGTCCACGGAATTGCTGGACCGCTTTCCGAACGAACAGCGCGTGCGTCTGCCTATGCGTCCGGGCAATCGCAGCCTGAATCTGTCGAACACGGTCGCAATCGTGACGTTCGAGGCGTGGCGTCAATCGGGCTTCGGGGGCGGCGCTTGAGCGTCGTCGAGTTCTGATTGATATAGAGCAAACATGTCGTCCTAAAAGCAGATGAAGATCACCTGCTCGACGGAAGGCGTTTGGGGCATGGTATCGATCACCGTGCGCACGGCAATAGGCACGGCCTGTTCGACGGGAAAATGGTAATGCCGCAGCTGATCGCGGGAAATGCGATCGACTTGCAGCCTGCTTCCTGCGCAAGTTCGAGCGAACGCCGGTAGCAGCTTGCGAGCAATTCAGGTTAGTTCTTCTTGCCGTTGCTCCAGCGCGAGCCGACCGCGTGGATGACGTGCTTCGCGGGCAGCTCGTAGCCTGCGGTGAGTTTGGCATCGCCGGTTTCGCAGCCGCCGAGCAATGACTTGTTCGCCGCGTTGACGATGGCATTGACGACGTGCAAGGTCGTGATGTCCGCTTTCTGCACTTCGAGCTTCGCCATCACGATCCTCCCGCGTATTATTCGGTTTTGGCGGCCCGGCTGAGAAGAGCCTGTACCACATCGCGCGGCGCTAAGTTGTCGAAAAGCACGCGGCATACCGTCTGCGTGATGGGCATTTCGATGCCGCGCGATTGCGCGAGCCCAAGCACGGCGCGGGCGCATCGCACGCCTTCGGCCACGTGGCCGAGCGCCGCGAGGATTTCGTCGAGCGATTGTCCGGTCGCAAGCTGCTTGCCAACCGTGCGGTTGCGCGAGAGATCGCCCGTGGCGGTTAAGACAAGATCGCCCAGACCGGTGAGCCCGGTGAACGTCTCCGCGCACCCGCCGAGCGCCACGCCGAGGCGCGACATTTCCGCGAGTCCGCGCGTGATGAGCGCGGCGCGTGCGTTGAGACCGAGGCCGAGGCCATCGGAAATACCGGTCGCAATGGCGAGCACGTTCTTGACTGCGCCGCCCACTTCCACGCCGATGACGTCATCACCCGTATAGATGCGCATCGCGCCATGATGAAACGCCGCGACGGTGCGCGCGCCCAGTTCCACCGATGCGCTCGCCACCGTCAGTGCCACTGGCAAGCCCTGCCCGACTTCGCGCGCGAAGCTCGGACCGGACAGCGTCCCGTTGCTGCGATGCGCCGGCAATTCCGCCGCGACGACTTCGTTCGGAAGGCATTGCGTGTCCGCTTCGAAGCCTTTGCACAGCCACACGATATGCGCCGGAACGACGCCCGTATCGCGCATGACACGGCAAAGCGCGCGCAAGCCCGCGACAGGCGTGGCGACGACACATAAAGCATCGTCCGCAGCCGCGTGAGTCAAAGCGCGTGAGAAATCCGCATCGAACGAAAGCGCGCGCGGCAATGCCACATCCGGCAGATAGCGCGTGTTTTCGTACGCTTGGGAAAGAGACTGGATGAGCGCGCCATCGCGCGCCCAGAGCAACGTGTCGTGCCGCGTCGCAAGGAGGCCCGCCAAAGCGGTGCCCCACGCGCCGGCGCCGAGAACAGCTACTTTCATGCTCGGCTCCGGATTAGCAGAGTGAGACGGTTAGTGTGTCGCGCCGTTCGCCGTGCCTTCCTGCGATGCAGCAAGTTGCGCGAGACGCTGTTCGTACAGCGCCTGGAAGTTGATTTCCGCGAGGTGGATCGGCGGGAAGCCGGCGCGGGTGATCGCATCGGCAATGTTCGAGCGCAGGTACGGGAACAGAATGGTCGGGCACGCGATGCCGACGAGCGGATCGATCTGTTCAGCCGGAATATTGCGAATGTCGAAGATGCCCGCTTGCTTGGCTTCGATCAGGAACGCCACCTTGTCGGTGACCTTCGCCGTGACCGTGCCCGTGACTAGCACTTCGAAGACGCTTTCCGCGAGGCGATCCGCCTTCACATCGACTTCGACTTCGACCGACGGCATTTCCTGTTCGAAGAAGATGCCCGGCGAGTTCGGCTGCTCAAGAGACATATCCTTCAGGTAAATGCGCTGGATGTTGAAAAACGGCTGATTTTTTTCGTCGGACATGATTGGTTCCTGATTGGTTCCTGGTAAATCGGTGCGGCCGCCCGGGTTGACGCCGGGCAGCATTCGATACTTAGACCGACTCAAGCAGCGGCGCGAGACCGCCAGGGCGGTCTCGCGCCGACAAATCGTCATGCCGCCCACATGCGTGGCCGATATCAACCCGCGGCACGGTGCGGCGGCCGGTGCGCGTCATCATTTCCTCGCGCCGTCCCGGCTCGCGGTCGATCAAAATCTTTTCGATCGTTTTGACCCCGCGCGACTTGCGTGCTGTACATGACAACGTTTTTCACTTGACTGCTCCTTGTTTTTCACGACCGGCATCCCAGCCTTTTGCCAGGCTTCCAATCCGCCTTGCAAAACGTGGACCTCGGCGTAACCCGCTTCGGTCACGGTACGGCTGGTGCGCTACGACTGTTGACCGGTCTGGCACACGAGCACAATCGTATTAGCCTCTTATTCTTGGCGATCTGGCCGATTTTTGCTTGAAGCTCCGCCGGGTCGATATTGCGCGCCGCCAGCAGATGGCCCGTCGCAAACTCGGTGGCAGGACGGAGATCGATCACCACCGCGTTGCGGCAATTGATGAGCGTGGTGGCTTCCGTAGCGGACACGCCGCCGCGCCCGCCGCGGCGAGTAATTGTCGGTCACAGGAGCAGAAACTCGGAAACGAGCGCGATGACGAGAAGTGCGATATTCGTGTATTCAGTGAAAAACTTCACGTCGAGAGCCGCCGAAATGTAGAGGGAAGGGAGAAAAGGGGAATGAGGGCAACCGACACATTATAAAATATCCGTTTGCCGCGATGGCCTAGGCCATTCGGCCGATTGCTGCGATCCGCGCATGTTGGCAGGATGCAGGGGTTGCACTCGGCAGCACCGTTTTCCAACTGACCGACCTATTAATCATGTACAAGCTCGTGCTCATCCGCCACGGCGAATCGACGTGGAACAAGGAAAACCGGTTCACCGGCTGGGTCGACGTTGACCTCACCGAGCAAGGCAACCGCGAAGCGCGCCAGGCAGGCGTGCTGCTGAAGGAATTCGGCTACAAGTTCGACATCGCCTATACGTCCGTGCTCAAGCGCGCCATCCGCACACTCTGGCACGTTCAGGACGAAATGGACCAAATGTACATTCCGGTCGTGCATTCGTGGCGTCTGAACGAACGCCACTACGGCGCGCTGGCCGGTCTGAACAAGGCCGAAACGGCGAAGAAGTACGGCGACGATCAGGTGCTCGTCTGGCGCCGCAGTTACGACACGCCGCCGCCCGCGCTGGAGCCGTCGGACGAACGTGCGTCGTTCAACGATCCGCGTTACGCGAAGGTGCCACGCGAACAGTTGCCGCTGACCGAATGCCTGAAAGATACGGTCGCGCGCGTGCTGCCCATCTGGAACGAGTCCATCGCGCCGGCCATCAGGTCGGGCAAGCAGATCGTGATCTCGGCGCACGGTAATTCCATCCGCGCGCTGGTCAAATATCTCGACAACATCTCGGATCAGGACATCGTCGGGCTGAATATTCCGAATGGCGTGCCGCTGGTCTATGAGTTGGATGAGAACCTCAAGACCATCCAGCACTACTATCTGGGCGATCCCGAAGCCATCGCCGCCGCGCAGGCCGCCGTGGCCAAGCAGGGCAAGGCAAGCCTTTCCCGGTCAGGCGCGCCGCTCTATATGGCGCGCGCCTGACCGCGCACGAACGTCATCGACAAAACCAGTGTTCTCGGACGCGATTCGTCCGGGCATTTAAGTTGCGTTTAAGTCGCCAATTAAAAGGTGAACGGTTATACTGGCCCGTCACCTACCATGCCGTCCCTCCGATTCCGAACGCACTTCTCTTATATGCGAAAGAACCTGAAAAACTTCGGCCTGGTCACCGCAGGCGTTGCTGCCGGCGCACTCGCTACATTGCAGATTTCCGCATCCGCACAGCAAGCCGCTTCCTCGCCGCTGCCCCTCGATCAGTTGAGGCTGTTCGCCGAAGTGTTAGGGCAAATCAAGCATGAGTATGTCGAGCCGGTGGACGACAAGAAGCTGCTGACCGCCGCCATCAAGGGCATGGTATCGAGCCTTGATCCGCATTCGTCGTATCTCGACAAGATAGATTACGCAGAACTGCAGGAGCAAACCAAGGGCCGCTTCGCGGGCCTGGGCATCGAAATTTCGTCAGAAGACGGACTCATCAAAGTCATTTCGCCTATCGAAGACACGCCTGCGTTCCGCGCCGGTATCCGTCCGGGCGATCTGATCACGCGCATCAACGACAAGCCGGTGCGCGGCATGACGCTCGACAAAGCCGTCAAGCAAATGCGCGGCGAGCCAGGCACGAAGGTCACGCTGACCATCTTCCGCAAGAGCGACGACCGCACCTTCCTGCTGACCGTCACGCGCGCTCTCATCAAGGTGCAGTCGGTCAAGATGAAGATTCCAGAGCAGGGTTACGGCTATATCCGCATCACGAGCTTCCAGGAACGCACGGTGCCAGATCTGGCGTCGAAGCTTCAGGATCTCGCGCGCCAGCAGCCAAATCTGAAGGGCCTCGTGCTCGACCTGCGTAACAACGGCGGCGGTTTGCTGCAAAGTGCGATCGGTGTGGCGGGCGCGTTCCTTCCGGACAGCTCGGTCGTCGTCTCGACGAACGGCCAGATCGCGGACGCCAAGCAGATGTTCCGCGATACCTACGACAACTATCGCCTGCCGTCCTTCGACTCCGACCCGCTGAAGAACGTCCCCGAAATCTTCAAGAAGTTGCCGATGGTCGTGTTGACCAACGCTTACTCGGCTTCGGCTTCGGAGATCGTGGCGAGCGCGTTGCAGGATCATCATCGCGCGTTGATCGTCGGCAAGACGACGTTCGGCAAGGGCTCGGTCCAAACCGTGCGTCCGATGACCGCCGACACGGCGCTTCGTCTAACGACGGCGTATTACTACACGCCGAGCGGCAAGTCGATTCAGAACCAGGGCGTGCGCCCCGACGTTCCGGTCGATCAATACGCCGACGGCGATCCGGACGACGCATTGGTCACGCGCGAGGTCAATTACTCGAACCACCTCGCCAACACGCAGGATCCGAACGAGAAGAAAGAACAGGAGCAGCGCGAGGCGGATCGTCTTGAGCAACTTCGCATTCTCGAAGAGCAGAACGACAAGAAGACGCCCGAGCAGCGCCGTAAGGACCGCGAGCGCAAGCCGGTCGAATTCGGCAGCAACGACGACTTCATGCTCCAGCAGGCGCTGAACAAGCTCGAAGGCAAGCAGGTCGTCGAGTCGAAGTCTTACGCGGAGCGCAAGCTGGCGCAGAGCAAGCCGACGCGCTCGGCCTCCGCTCCGGTCGTCGCGCAGCCTGCACTGCCGGCCACGCCGGGCTCGTCGCCGGCTTCGAGTGCGCAACCGGCATCGGCACCGACGGCGCAGACGAAGTAAGCGCTTCTTCGCGGTAGTATCGAAAGGCTTCGCGGCGGGCTATCGTCGCAGAGCTTTTTTCTTTGGCATCACGACAACATGAACGACGACCAGCTCCTTCGCTATTCCCGCCACATTCTCGTCGATGAAATCGGCATCGAGGCGCAGCAGCGCTTTCTGGATGCGCACGCGATCATCATCGGCGCGGGCGGATTGGGCGCGCCTGCCGCGATGTATCTCGCGGCGGCGGGCGGCGGCAAGCTGACGCTGGTCGATGCGGATACGGTCGATCTCACCAATCTGCAACGACAAATCGTGCATATGACTTCTTCGGTCGGAAAGGCCAAGGTCGAATCGGCGCGGTCAACGTTGAACGCGCTGAACCCCGACGTGTCGATCGAAGCAGCCAACGTACGTGCAGACACGAAATGGCTCGATGAAAACGTGCCGCAAGCGTCGGTCGTCCTCGATTGCAGCGACAACTTTGCCACCCGCCACGCGATCAACGCGGCCTGCGTGGCGCATGGCGTGCCGCTCGTCTCCGGCGCGGCTCTACGCTTCGACGGTCAGATCAGCACATTCGATTTGAGACAAGCCGACTCGCCCTGCTACGCCTGCGTTTTCCCGCCCGATCAGGAATTCGAAGAAGTCGCCTGTTCGACGATGGGCGTGTTCGCGCCGACCGTCGGCATCATCGGAGCGATGCAGGCGGCCGAGGCGTTACGCGTAATCGGCGGATTCGGCGAGACGCTCGCGGGCCGGCTGATAATGCTCGACTCGCTACGCATGGAATGGAACACGATGCGAATCGCGCGGCAGCCGGATTGCCCGGTCTGCGGCGCACGTACTTAAACTTTCTGCAACGCGGTGAGCGCGGCCTGTAGTTCATTCGGCTCATAAGCCGCGAGCACATCAGCGACGGGCTTTTCGAACGCCTTGAGATTCGACCGCAGAATCTCCTGCTTCACCACAAGCAACTGACTCGGATGCATCGAAAACTCGGTCAGACCGAGTCCGAGCAGCAGGCGCGTCACGGTCGGATCGCCCGCCATTTCACCGCACACCGAAACCGGCACACCCGCGCGCTTGGCCTCGCGCAGCGTGTACGCGATCAGATTCAGCACCGCCGGATGCAGCGGATCGTAGAGATGCGCGACCGCGTTATCCGCGCGATCGATCGCCAGCGTGTACTGGATCAAATCGTTCGTGCCGATGGACAGAAAATCCAGCCGCGACAGAAACAGCCGCACGGCAATGGCCGCAGCGGGAATCTCGATCATCGCGCCGACCTGCACCTGCCGGTCGTAGGCGATGCCCGCATCGTCCAGTTGGCGCTTCGCTTCCTGAATCAGATCCAGCGTCTGATCGATTTCCTGCGCGTGCGCGAGCATCGGAATTAGAATCTTCGTCGGACCGAACGCCGATGCCCGCAGAATCGCGCGCAGTTGCATCATGAACATTTCCGGTTCGGACAGGCTCCAGCGGATCGCGCGCAGGCCGAGCGCCGGGTTCGGCGCGATCTCGTAGCCGTCGTCGCCGCTCATCGAATCGAGCGGCTTGTCGGCGCCAACGTCGATCGTGCGAATGGTGACGGGCTTGCCATTCGTCAGCTCGATCGCGCGCTTGTACGCTTCGAACTGCTCCTCTTCTTCGGGCAACTGATCCTTGTGATTCATGAAGAGGAATTCGGTGCGGAACAGGCCCACGCCCATCGCACCCGTTTCCACGGCCACTTGCGCATCGTCCGGCAATTCGATGTTCGCGCACAGTTCGATCTTCGTGCCGCACAGCGTCTGCGTCGGCGAAAACTTCAGGCGTTGCAGCTTGGGCTGCTCCAACAACTTTTCGCTTTGCCGATACGAATACTCTTCGAGCACGATCGGCACGGGATCGACGATCACAATGCCATGATCGCCGTCGACGATTATTAAGTCGTTCTGCCGGATCAGCACGCTCGCCTGTTGCACGCCGACCGACGCCGGAATGCCGAGACTGCGCGCGACGATCGCCGTGTGCGACGTGCGCCCGCCCAGATCCGTCACGAAGCCCTTGAACGTCTGCGTCTTGAACTGAAGCATATCGGCGGGCGCAATGTCGTGCGCGACGACGATCATCTCGTTGTGCCCGTTGTTCGCCGCGTTATGCACGACGAGCGAGGCCGCAGTCGGCGCGCCCGCGAGCGCCTTCAGCAAACGTTCGACCACTTGCTCGACGTCGGCTTTACGTTCGCGCAGATATTTGTCTTCGATTTCATCGAAATAACCGCCGAGAATTTCGAGCTGCTCGGTCAGCGCCCATTCCACGTTGTAACGCCGCGTGCGAATCAGGTCGATGGTTTCCTGCACGAGCATAGCGTCGTTCAGGATCATCGTATGGACATCGATGAAAGCGCCCATTTCGCTGGGTGCATCGGCGGCGAGGTCTTCGCGCAAGTCTTGCAACTCCGAGAGCACGGCGGCTTGCGCGGCGTGAAAGCACTCGATTTCCGCATCGATCTGATCCGGCTCGATGAGATAGTGCGCGACGTCGAGCGCCGTCGGCGCGATCAGATACGCTCGCCCAATAGCGATGCCGCGTGAGACGGGAATTCCGTGCAGCGTGAATGACACGCGCTTCTCCTTATTCTATTTCTGAGCGGCTGGATGTGGATGCCCTCGTGTGCCGCAGGATCATTACAAGTTCGAACTAATTCGGTTTCCCTAAACGTCCATGTCGCGCAATGTTACGCTGCGAGCGCAATCGGGATAGAGGCCCTCCCACACAACCGCGCATAAGGGTCCGTACACGGCGATTCGGATTGGTGATCGGTTGCCCGGCTATCGACGCAACGATGGAAGGCCAAGGGAGCCGAGATAGCGATTGGTGAGTGCGCGTTCTG
>LELG01000249.1 GCA_001045575.1 Candidatus Burkholderia pumila | reverse complement strand
GACAAGTATCGACCAGCGATAGGTTTCGACATGAATAATGGCATGCCGCCACGATAGCGCAACCAGCGCGAGCCCAACGCTTGAGATGCGCCTACCGCCTCCGCTGTTTTCTCACTTGTAATGCCAGGCGCGCCCGGCCAGTACATCGCTCCTCGGCCTGTCAACCGATACACCTGCTTTGCACTTCGTCCCATGCAACACCTCCTTGATCAAAGGTGTTGCGACAACCGGTTGAATCCGCCTTTTGTGCAAACGCGGGAACCACAGCGAATGCAGCCAGCAACACCCAGATGCGGATTTTGTTAAAAGTCGTGGGAAGTTCCTAACTGAGACGAGATTCAAGAATGAAGCTTGATTGGAAAGAACCGGAGCGCGGGACTTATTGGAAGATTTCTGCGAACTCCTGCGGCGTATAGGCCTTGATGGCCAGCGCATGCACGCCACGCCGCATTTCATCGGCCAGCGCATCATACACCAGCCGATGCCGCGCCACGCGCGCTCGGCCGGCAAAGCTGTCGGCAACGATGGTCACCGTGTAATGGCTGCCCGAAGTTGCGCCCGCGTGCCCGGCGTGTGCCTCGCTGTCATCCTCGATATGCACAGACGAAGGCGACAGCGCCGCATTCAGGCGCGCGTCCAGATGCGCAATCTTCTCTTGCGCGCTCGCAGCCATGAAGTCGAAACCGGCGCTCATTGATTGTCCTCCTTCATGTATTTCGCAAGCCAGAAGCTTTGCGCGACGATGAACACCACGAGACAGCCCGTTGCGCCGAACAGCTTGAAATTGACCCACTGATCTATCGTAAAGTTATACGCGACGAACAGATTGACGATGCCAAGCAGCACGAAGAACACCGACCACGCTACATTCAACTGTCCCCACACGCGATGCGGCAGAACGATCTGCTTGCCCATCATCGCTTCGATGAGGTTCTTGCGGAAGCCGACTTGCGCGACGATCAGCGCCACCGCGAACAGCCAGTAGAGCGTGGTCGGTTTCCATTTGATGAAGGTGTCGTTGTGCAGCACGAGCGTCGCGCCGCCGAACACGGTGACGACGCCGAGACTGACCCATAGCATCGGATCGACCTTGCGGTGGCAGAACGCAACCCACGCAATCTGCACGAGCGTGGCCGCGATGGCGACGCCAGTCGCGGTATAGATGCCCCAGATCTTGAATGCGACAAAAAACAGGATGATCGGAAACAGATCGAACAGGAATTTCATTGGCGTCCGGAGGAGATGAGCACGGAGTAAGGGGGGAACGGCAGCGCCTGAAAAGAACGCCCGTTGAAAAGAGGACGTTCGTATGAAAACTCGAAGCTTTGGCGCGCGCTTACTTGGGTTCGAATTGTAGCGCAGCCGAGTTGATGCAATACCGCAAGCCGGCCGGCGCGGGGTCGTCCTCGAAGACGTGGCCCAGATGCGCGCCGCAATTCTTGCACAGCACTTCGATGCGCAACATACCGTGCGAGCGGTCGGTCTTTTCCTGAATCACTTCGTCGTTGATCGGCTTGAAATAGCTCGGCCAGCCGCAGCCCGCGTCGAATTTGGTGTCGGATTCGAACAGCGGAGTGCCGCAGCACACGCAGTCATAGACGCCGCGTTCGGTGTGATCCCAATATTTGCCCGTGAATGGCCGCTCGGTGGCGGCGTGGCGTGTGACCTGATACTGCGTGTCGTCCAGTTCACTGCGATAGATTTCGTCGGCTTTTTGCAGCGGATAGCCTTGGGGTGCGTCGTCTCTGTTCATGTCAGTCTTTTTTAGGGCCGGGAAAGCTATATATAATATATATGAGGTCGATGTCACGAAGAACAACTCACTTCGAGGTCGCTCGCCCAGTCGGGCGGCAAACCCGCGTAGGCCTCGTAATACGGTTGTTCGTCATAGGGATGGCGCAGCACATCCAGCAGGCGCGCGACTTCCGAGAAGTCCTTTTGCGCGGCGAGGCGGATCGCGTTTTCGGCGAGGTGATTGCGCAGCACGTACTTCGGATTCACCCGGTTCATCGCTTCGGCGCGGGCGGCGTCATCGCGCGATTCGAGCGTCAGGCGTTTGCGGTATTGCACCGCCCACGCATCGAACGCGGCGCGGTCGAGGAAGAGATCGCGCACGGGTGCGTCGCCGGATGCATTGGCTTTGCGGAACCTGGCGAGATTGCGGAACGTGAGCGTGAAATCCGCGCGATTCGCGTGCATGACTTCGAACAGCACATTGGCGAGTTTCGAATCGTCTTCGCGCTCCGTTTCGAGGCCGAGCTTCGCACGCATCTTCGCTTCGAGCACGGGACCGAAGCGCGCCTTGAAGCGTTCCATCACCTTTTGCGCTTCTTCGACAACGCGTTCCGCGCGGCCTTCCTCCGGCAGATGGCCGCCAATCAGAGGCACCAGCGCCTGCGCCAGACAGAACAAATTCCAATAGCCGACCTGCGGCTGGCGTGCGTACGAGTAGCGGCCCTGCGTATCCGAGTGATTGCAGATGTGATGCGCGTTAAATCCATCCATGAAACCGAACGGGCCGTAATCGATCGTGAGACCGAGAATCGACATGTTGTCGGTGTTCATCACGCCATGA
Organism: Candidatus Burkholderia pumila; assembly: GCA_001045575.1. Classification (GTDB taxonomy): domain Bacteria; phylum Pseudomonadota; class Gammaproteobacteria; order Burkholderiales; family Burkholderiaceae; genus Caballeronia; species Caballeronia pumila. Next base: position 2,836 of record LELG01000249.1, on the reverse strand, counting down.
CAGAAGCCGACGCCTTGCCATTCCACCATCAGATCGGCGGTGCGGCGCACGGCTTCATCGAGCAGCGCGAGATATGGATCGTCGGCGTCCTTGCAGTGCGGATAAAACCGGTCGATGACTTGATCCGCCAGCTTCTTCAGATCGTCGATGCGACCGTTCGAGTAGAAATGCTCGAAGTGCCCGAAGCGCACGAAACTCGGCGCGACGCGCGTGACGATCGCCGCCGTTTCGATGGTCTCGCGCCGCACCGGCAAATCCGAGCCGATGAGCGTCAGCGCCCGCGTGGTCGGAATGCCGAGATGGTGCATCGCCTCCGAACACAGAAACTCACGGATGGACGACCGCAGCACGGCGCGGCCATCGCCCATGCGGGAATAGGGCGTGCGGCCCGCGCCCTTCAGCTGCACTTCGAGTCGCGCGCCGTCCAGTTCTGTTTCGCCGAGCGTGAGCACGCGGCCATCGCCCAACTGGCCTGCCCACACGCCGAACTGATGCCCCGAATAGACCGCCGCATAAGGCAGCGCTTCGGGCAGCCACTCGCGCGTGGGATTGCCGGCGAAGTAAGCGGCGAATGCGGCTTGCCCGGGCCCTTCGGCAAGCGTCGCATCGAAGCCCAGCAACTCGGCCGTTTCGCGCGAAATCGCAATGAAATACGGATCGGGAACGGGCGTCGCTGGAAGGCGGGTGAGGAAGTCGGAACCGAGTGCGGCGAACGAACCGGGACGGTCGGCTTCGATCGCGGCGGCGAGCGCATCCATGGAATCGGGGAGCGTGTCGTCGCGCACGGCATTGCTTGGGGAAAACGACATATTGAGCGCCTCTGAGTTAAAGTAAATTTGGCCTGCAGGAGCCATTTCCGGTGTGTTTCGACATCGCTAAAACACCACCAGAGGACTTCGCCCATGACGTCGCCACTCTACGGTCAGATGATTGAAGTACCGTTGTTCGCGTCGTCCCTATTGTCCCACGCTTCGCGCCATTTCTGCGAAACGGAGATCGTGTCGCGGCGCATCGGCACGCTGGCGTGGAACGGGTATCGGCTCTGGATTGTTACTACGGCATTCCGGGCATGGGTGCGGTCTGTCATATGATCAACCCGCGGCTGTTTCCGGATCAGGTAGCGTTCATCATCGACCATGCGGACGACTCGTACGTGTTCTTCGATATGACGTTCGCGCCGCTCGTCGAGAGCGTCGCGCCGCAATATCCGAACGTGAAAGGCTGGATTGCACTGGGCGATGCATCGTGCATCGCGGAACATCTGTCGAACCTGAGCGCCGGTGCAGAGCTATGAAACGCTGCTCGCCGCACAGGATGGCGACTTCGAATGGCCGCTGCTCGATGAGCGGCAGGCATTGATTCTCTGCTACATGTCGGGTACGACGGGCAATCCGAAGGGTGCGCTGTACTCGCATCGATCGACCACGTTGCATGCCTATGCCGCCGCGTTGCCGGATGCGATGGGCGCATCATCGAGCGACGCCATTCTTCCCGTCGTGCCGATGTTCCACGTCAACGCGTAGGGCATTCCGCACGCGGTGCCGCTCGGCCGGCGCGAAGCTCGTGATGCCGGGCAAGGACCTCGACGGCAAGTTGCTCTATGAAAACGGAAGGCGTGACGTTCTCAGCCGGCATGCCGACGGTATAGCTCGGCTTGCTTGCCACATGAAACAGGCCGATGTGCGGTTCTCGACGCTCAAGCGCACGGTAACGGCGGCTTGGCATGCCCGCCCGCGATGCTGCGTACCTTCGAAGAAGAATACAGCGTCGACGTGATCCACGCGTGGGGCATGACGGAGATGTCGCCTCTCGGCACGCTCGCGCGGCTCAATTTCAGGCAGAAGCAGCGTCCGCCCGAAGCGCAGCGCCATTCACTGGAGAAGCAGGGACATGTGATGTTCGGCGTCGATATGAAAGTCGTCGGCGACGATGGCGGCGAGCTGCCGTGGGACGGCAAGTCATTCGGCGATCTGCATGTGCGCGGGCACTGCGTCATCGACCGTTACTTCCGGTGCGACGAGTCGTCGCTGATCGACGGCCGGTTCCCGACCGGCGATGTCGCCACCATCGACGAAGACGGTTTCATGCATATTACCGATCGCAGCAAGGACGTGATCAAATCGGGCGGCGAGTGGATCAGTTCGATCGAGCTTGAGAATATCGTGGTGTCGAACTCTGCGGTGGCGGAAGCGGCGTGCATTGCGTGTGCGCATCCTAAGTGGACGGAGCGGCCGTTGATCGTCGCGGTTCTGAAGCCCGATGCGAATGTCACGCGCGAGGAATTGCTGGCGCACTTCGAGGGCAAGATTGCGAAATAGTGGATTCCTGATGATGTCGTGTTTGCTGAATCGCTGCCGAATACGGCGACGGGAAAATTGCAGAAGGTGAGGTTGCGGAAGTTGTATCGGGAGTATTGTTGCCTACGGCGGTGGAGGACCGGGCTTAGCCGCCTGGTTGACTGAGAGCACGAAAAAAACGGCGCTTTAGCACCGTTTGTCATGTCGAGTTGAATGTCGTCAGTCATCGGAAACGAATAGGTCGCCTTCGGAAACGACGTTCATTCCGAGTTGCCGAAGGTCAACTGTAAGTAAGTCCGATGAGCGGGTCCTTCCGTATCAAGCTTCGTCCGATAACCTGTCCTGTAATCCGAATCGGGATGCGTTGCGTTGATTATCGTGAACTAGTCCATTGAATCAATGAAATTACACTGATCTAAAGGTGCATGGGCAAAATGAATCTGACTGAAGCCGAGCGCGAAGAACTGCTGTGGATGCAGCGCAGCCGAACGATGGCCGTTGGCCAGGTGAGACGAGCGCGGTTGATCCTGCTGCTCGAC